>JAJTBU010000003.1 GCA_021286735.1 bacterium | reverse complement strand
ATGAGTGACTTTCGATCCGTGGGGCGGAACGGCATTCAGAGCGCCGATATCCGTGTATCCCCACATCAGCAAGACGCATTCCGCGGAATCCCGCCCTCGACAGGGGGCTCTCCCGAGCGTTCCGGGCGCAAGCTCCGCGCGGCGGTCCTCGGGGCCACGGGCGTCGTTGGCCAGCGCTTCGTGCGGCGGCTGGCGAACCACCCCGACTTCGATCTGGTGGCGCTCGCGGCCAGCGAGCGCTCGGTCGGCAAGGCCTATCGCGACGCCTGCAGCTGGCACCTCGATTCGGAAGCCTACGCGGGCCGCGGCGACATGATCGTCCAGGCCTGTTCGCCGAACGCCTTCGACGCCGACCTGGTCTTCTCCGCCCTCGACACCGAGCCGGCCAGGGATATCGAGCCAGCGTTCGCGGCGGCGGGGGCTTTCGTCTTCTCGAACGCCAGCACCTACCGCATGGAGGAGGACGTGCCCCTCCTCATCCCCGAACTCAACGCCGCCCACCTCGGCATTCTCGAGCGCCAGCGCGCGGTCCGCGGCTGGCCGGGCGCCATCATCACCAACCCCAACTGCACCACGGTCGTCCTGGCGAGCGCCCTCGCCCCCCTGGAGCGGGCCTTCGGCATCGAGGCGGTGATGATGACCAGCATGCAGGCCATCTCCGGCGCGGGCTACCCGGGCGTCAGCGCCCTGGACATCGCGGGCAACGTCATTCCCTACATCCGCAACGAGGAGCCCAAGGTGGAGAGCGAGGCGGACAAGATCCTCGGCCGCCTCGTGGGCGCGGGGCTCGATGCGGCGCAGGCGCCCGCCCCCTTTCCGATCTCGGCCACCTGCACCAGGGTTCCCGTCAACGAGGGCCACACGATCGCCGTCTCCGTGCGCCTGAAGGGGAACCCCTCGGTCGAGCAGGTCGAGGCGGCCTTTCGCTCCTTCGTGCCCGACACCGCCAACCTGAATCTCCACAGCGCTCCCGATCGCTTCATCGTCCTGAGCGACAATCCGGACAGGCCCCAGCCCCGGCGCGACGTCGAGACCGACGGGGGCATGCGCATCACGATCGGGCGGGTCAGACCCTGCCCGGTGCTCGGCATCAAGTTCGTCGCCCTCGGCCACAACACCGAGCGCGGCGCGGCCGGCGCTTCCGTGCTCAACGCGGAGCTGGCTTTGGCCAAGGAGGTACTGCATTGGGCATCGTGATCATGAAATTCGGCGGCGCCGCGCTCGCCGATGTCGAGAGCATCCGCCGGGCGGCCGACCTTGTCCGCGCCGCGGTCGAGGAAAGCCGAGCCGCGAGGCATCCCGCCGGCTCCGAAAAACCCGAACTCAACAGTGTCCTTGCCGTAGTCTCCGCCATGGATGGAGTTTCCGAATCGCTGACGACGGCGGCGCGCGCCGCCGAGGGCGCCGACCTGTCGGTGGCCCGCAGGGTATGCGCCGCCCTGAGGCAGCGCCACATCGAGGCGGCGCGCAGCCTGGCCCCCGACGCCAGCGCAGGCGCCGAGGCCGAGATCGAATCGATCATCGCGGCGCTGGACGCCCGGCTCCAGGGCGTGCGGCTCGTGGCCGAGCTCTCCGACCGCAGCATGGACGAGATCGTGGCGGCGGGCGACAGGCTCGGCAGCATCCTCCTGGCCCTGGCCCTCGGCGCGCCCTCGCTGGACGCGCGGACCATCCTGCGCACCGACTCGCGCTTCGGGCGGGCGAGGCCGGACGCCGTGGCCACGTCGCGCCTGGCCACCGAGCGCCTCCTGCCCCTCCTCGGGCCGGGGCGCGTCGCGGTGACCCAGGGGGCGATCGGCTCCGACAGCCTCGGCAGCGCGACCACCCTTGGGCCGAGCGGCGCCGACTATTCCTCCAGCCTCTTCGGCGCGGCGCTCCACGCCTCCGAGGTCAGGGTCTGGACGGACGCCGAGGGCATCCTCACCGGCGACCCGCGCATCGTTCCCGACGCGGGGACGGTCGAGGTCCTCGGCTACGAGGAAGCTTCGGAACTCGTGGCTTTCGGCGCCAGGATCCTCCATCCGGCCACGATACGGCCGGCCCTCGAGGCCGGCATCCCCGTGACCGTGCGCTGCTTCTCCGCTCCCGCGGGCCGCTTCACGACCATCAGGCCGGGCGGGCAGAGCGGCAAGGCTGTCGTCGCCCTGGCCATGAGGCGGCAGGTGGCGATCGTGAGCGTGCGCCAGGAGGCGATGATGGACCAGGCGGGCTTCCTCGCCCGTTTCTTCGCCGCCTTCGGCCGCCTCGGCGTGAGCGTCGACCTCGTCTCCACCTCGGAGATATGCGTCTCGGTATCGCTCGATATGAGCGCTCCCCTAGAGCGGGTCGAGGACGAGCTGGCCGAGCTCGGCACCGTGGACATCGCAACGGACAGGGCGGTGATCGCCGTGGTCGGCGACATTCTCGTGGAGGCGCCCGTCATCCTGCGGAAGACCTTCGAGGCCCTCGGCGACCTCGACATCGACATGCTGAGCATGGGCGCCAACGACATCAACTTGAGCATCGCCCTCCGCGAGGAAGTGGCCGAGCTGGCGCTCAAGCGTCTCCACGAGGCCTTCTTCGGCCACCCGGCCGAGGTGCCGCACAAGGGAGGAGGAGCATGAGGATCGGCGTATTCGGCCGGGGAAGGCTCGGCGGGGCGATCGCGACCGAGGTGGCCCGCTTCACCGCCTCGCCCGACGCCCTCGAGCTCGCCTGGACCGAGGGCAAGGACTCCGGCTCCCGCGCCCGCGTCGAGGTCGCCATAGACGCGAGCGCGGCCGCCGCCGTCGAGGAGCACCTCGCCTGGGCGATCGAGACAGGCACGGACCTCGTGATCGCGACGACAGGCTGGAAGATCCCCGATCTCGAGCGCCGCGTGGGCGGGCGGATCGGCGTCCTCCTGGCTCCCAACCTGAGCACCGGCGTCGCCCTGATGCGCAAAATCGCCCAGGTCCTCGGCGCCTACGCGGCCCAGGACCTCGACGCCGACCTGGGGGTCATCGAGCACCACCACCGCATGAAGCTCGACGCCCCTTCCGGGACGGCCATCAGCCTGGCTCAGGCCGTCCAGGCCAGCTGTCCGCGCTACACGGGCTGGAATATGGGCTCCTACGAGAAGGACAAGGTGAACATCGCCTCGCTGCGGTCGGGCTACGAGATCGGGAGGCACGAGCTCATCCTCGATTCGGCCTTCGAGACGCTCACGATCGTGCACCGCGCCAAGGACCGCAAGGTTTTCGCCGCGGGGGCCATGCGCGCCGCGAAGTGGATCTGGGGCCGCAAGGGCATTTTCACGATGGACGATCTGGCCTCCGAGCAGTTCGGGGGAAGGCTGCCGGCCTAGCGCCGGCGGGAGTTGCTTATGAACGCTAACGCACTGAGGGGACTCGGCGTGGCCGTGGCCACCCCTTTTGACGGCGTGGGAAATGTCGATTACGCCGCTTTCGGCGATTTGCTGGATTTTTTGGCTTCGGAGGCCGGCCCGATCGCCGCCGCCCCGGCCGCTTCCGCGGCGGAATATCGCGTGCGAGAGCGCGGGGGCTGCGAATTTCTTGTCGTGCTCGGCTCGACGGGCGAGGCGGCCACGGTGGAGCTCGAGGAGAGGCGCGCCATCATCGCCTTCGCGGTTGAGCATTCGCACGGCAAGCCCGTCGTCATCGGCACGGGCTCCAACTCGACGGCGGCCTGCGTCAGGCTCACCGAGGAGGCCGTCGCGCTCGGCGCTGACGGGGTGCTCGTGGTGACGCCCTACTACAACAAGCCGACGCCCGACGGCCTCGTGGCCCACTATTCGGCAGTCGCGGAGGCGGCCGGCGGGCGGCCTGTCGTCGTCTACAACGTGCCGGGGCGCACTGGCCTCAACCTCGCGCCCTCGACCCTGGCGAGGCTCTGGAAGATTCCGGGCATCGTCGCGGTCAAGGAATCCTCGGGCAACCTCGCGCAGATAGGCGAGATCGCGCGGACCCTCCCCGATGACAAGGTCCTGCTCTCCGGCGATGACGCGCTCGCCCTGCCGGCGATCGCCGTCGGAGCGGCGGGCCTCATCAGCGTGGTCGGCAACGTGGCGCCCCGCAGGACTGCGGCGATGCTCGCGGCCGCCCTGGCCGGACGCCGCGAGGAGGCCGCCGCGATCCACAAATCGCTCCTGCCCCTCATGGACGCGCTCTTCCTCGAATCCAACCCGATTCCCGTGAAGGCGGCCCTCGCCCTCGCCGGGCTCGCCGGCCCCTATCTCCGCCTGCCGCTGGTGCCGGCCTCCGCGGCGACGCGGGTGGCCCTCGCCTCGGCTATGGCGCCCTTCCTCGAGGTCCGCCCATGAGCGTCGACATCGCGCGCCTCGAGGCGGTCTTCGCGGAAAGGGGGGCTTTCGGCGCCGAGGACTGGGAGGCCTTCCTCCAGGCCCTGGAGTCCGGCGACCTCGCGGCCACGTGCCTCGGCGCCGACGGGCGTTGGGACGCGGTGCCCTGGGTGAAGCGGGCTATCCTCTCCGGCTTCAAGGCGGGGGGAGTCGCCTCCCACGACTGGCCGGGGGGAGCTTTCGACAGGCCGGCCTTCCCGCCGCGGCGCTTCCTCGCCGAGGACGGCGTGCGCGTGGTGCCCGGCGGCACCTCGGCGCGGCGCGGCGCCCGCATCGCCGCCGGCGTGGTGATCATGCCGCCTTCCTATATCAATGTCGGAGCGAACATCGGCCCGGGGACCATGGTCGACAGCCACGTCCTCGTGGGGTCCTGCGCCCGGATCGGCCTGGGCGTCCACCTTTCGGCGGGCGTCCAGGTGGGCGGGGTCCTCGAGCCGCCCCAGGCCCGGCCCGTGGTGGTGGAAGACGGAGCCTTCATCGGCGGCCTCTGCGGCATTTTCGAGGGCATCGTCATCAGGAAGAACGCCGTCCTCGCGCCGGGGCTCATCCTCTCGAAGTCGACCAGGATCTACGACCTCGTGCTCGGCAGGGAGTGGGAGGGCGAGGTGCCGGAGTCGGCCGTGGTCGTGCCGGGCGCGCGCCCCGCGCGCGGCGACTTCGCCCTCGAGCGCGGGCTATCCCTGCAGGCGCCGATCATCGTAAAATACCGCGACAAAGGCACTGAGGCCTCGGTGACCCTCGAGTCGGCGCTGCGCTGACCGGCGGCCGCGCAGGGCGCCGCGCCGGTCCCCGGCGCCACGCCTCGTTCGGCGCCTTGCGCGGCGCCGCCCTCGAAACCCTCAGTCCCATGGAGAAGGATCAATGAGCTACAAACTCGGCATCATCGGCGCCGGCAAGATCGGGGAGGCCCTGCTCTCCGGCGCCTTCGCGAAAGGCTTGTTCTCGCCCGAGGAGGTGATCCTCTCGGTGCGCACCGAATCCCACCGCCAGGACCTCGAGAGCCGCTACAAGACCGCGGCCACCCTCGACAACCGCCTGGTCGCGGCGAACTCGGACATCATCCTGCTGACGGTCAAGCCGAAGGCTATCGTCGACATCGTCAACGCGGTGGCGGACTGCCTCAAGCCCGGCACCCTCATCGTCTCGGCCGCGGCGGGCGTCTCCCTCGACGTCATAGAATCGAGGGTTCCCGGCTTCGTCGCTGTGGTCCGCGCCATGCCCAGCCTGGCCATGCTGGTGGGGGAGGGAATGACGGTTGTGTCGCCCGGCAAAAATGTCTCGGCCGAGCAGCTCGGCGCGGCGATGAAGCTCTTCGGTTCCGTGGGACGCGCCATGCAGCTGGACGAGCAGCACATGGACGCGGTGACGGGGCTCTCGGGCTCGGGGCCGGCCTACGTCTACATCATCATCGAGTCGCTGGCCGACGGAGGCGTGAAGATGGGGCTCCCCCGCGACGCGGCGATCCAGCTGGCGGCGCAGACGGTGCTCGGGGCGGCCAAGACGGTGCTCTCCACGGGCGAGCATCCCGCCAAGCTCAAGGACCAGGTGACGACGCCCGCCGGCGTGACGATCGATGGCATCATGGAGCTGGAGGAGGGCGGCCTGCGGGTGACGCTGATCAAGTCGGTGGTCAAGGCCACCGAGAGGGCGCGCCAGCTCCTGCACAAATAGGCTTCGCGCCGGCCTGGCCGCCTCCGCGGCCGACGGCGCCTCTCGCAGGTTCGGCCCGCCGCGCGCGGCCTGCCTTACTCCCGGCTCAGGATCGAGGTCAGTATCTGCCTCAGGCGCGCCGGCAGGGAGAGGGACTTCCCGAAGGGCTTCGTCTTGGGCGCGAGTTCGGCGAGGACGCGCTGCGCGAAGAGCTGAGCGCTCCTCGTCAGTTCGATGTTCGAGAGGGGAACGGCCCTCTCAAGCGCGTCCAGCACCTTCCTGCTGCGTCCCGGGGCTATGGTCGAGAGGAGCCTGTCGTGGGCCATGGGCTCCATCGCCTGCATCAGCGAGGCCAGGAGCTTGGGATCGAGGGCCGTCAGCACGGTCTTGAGCAGGTGTTCGTCCAGTTCGAGGATGAGGGCGCTGACATCGGCGACGAGGCTGCGGTCGATCTCCGGCGACCACTGTCCCTCCTCCCCCGCCTGGGGCTTGGAGTCGCCGCCGATCGACGAGAGCAATTCCAGGAAGGCGCTTTGGGCGTCCGAGAGTTCTTCCGAGGACAGGCGGTTCCGCGCGCCGCGTATCTCGCCATCGAGGAGTATGGCTCCCACGGGCGTGCAGATAAGCGAGAGGACATAGTCGATCGCTTCCTTGGGGCAGCCCGCGAGGCAGGCCGCGACCAGCTGGGGCCCGGCGATGCGCGCGGCCTGGCTTATGGCGCCCGGCGAGGCTTCCCGGCCGATGAGCATATCGGGCAGGTCGCCGGGGATTATGAGTTCCTCGCCCCCGCCGCGCCTGTCGCCGAAGTGTTCGAGTATCCACGCCTCGGCGTCGTCGAACACCGAAAATCCCAGATAGGCCGTCATGGCGCGCATGGCGACGATGGGGTGGGCGTTCTTGAGCGCGAGCTTGACGCCGGCGATGAGTATCTCGGCCTCGCACTCCTCCTGGGGCGCCGCCTTGCCGATGAATCCCGCCGAGGCGAAAGCCCTGCGGACCTGCTCGGCGGGCATCGAGGCCGCCACCACCGAGTAGGCGAACTTGAGCAGCCTGCGCTTCTCCTCCCGCATGTCCTCCGCGAGGCGCTCCTTGCCCCCCGCCCTGTACTTATCGAGCGCGAGCGAAAAGCGCTTGGCCGATTCGAGGCAGGAGGCGGCCTTCCTCGCGCCGAGGGCGTAAATTGTGGGCCAGGGGTCGGCGGGCTTGCCCGCTCCCGAGCCGGGAGAGCCCGCCTCGGGAGCGCTGCGGGCGCCCAGGTCGCCGGGCATCCCCCCGCGGCGGAGTATCTCCGCGTGGGCGGCGCAGAGCGTGTTGACGATCATAGGCCGTTCTCGCCGCTCGCGGCGTCCAGGGCCCGCAGGAGGGAGGTCGCCTTGTCGGCGCCGCAGTAGGGCGCCAGTTTCCTGAGGAGGAGGTCCCGCGAGTCTCCGGCGGCGATGCCGAGGAGGGCTTCCGCGCAGACGCACTGCTTGAGGAATTCCAGGCCGGCGAGCGTGCTGGTGGTCAGGTAGACGGCCAGAATCTCCTCGAGGACTTCCTCGGAGTATCCTTCCGCGATGAGCCGGCAGCCGTAGGAGAGCATGGGGCCTTCGCCGGCGGTCGCCTCCAGCAAGGCTTTGACGCCCTCGCCCCTGGCCTTGTCGGAGAGGGCGAGCAGGTCGTGGACGAGCGAAGGCAGGGCGGCCTTCTCCCTTTCAGAACAGGTCAGTCGTTTCGTAAGTTCGGCGTTCCAAAGTATCATTCCCAACTCCAACGTTCGGCATCACGGATTGTCCGTTCCGATTTTTGTTATTGTCGTTTTACTATAAAGTGCATTCCGCGCCCTGGCAATGCCGGAGTTCCCCAATGCTGACTTTCAGACCACGCTTTCGGCAAAAAACCGCACCATTAAAAACGCTTAACGATTGCGAAAATTTCATAACTTTTCATATAAAAGATATTGCATTCACTTGACAGAAACCCGTCATCGATATTATGTTTCTAGATGAGAAAACGAATCGATATCGGCGGCGAAACGATACCGAGTCCTTTTTGATGGCGGCGCAAGTCGTCATGAGCCTTTCGTGGTCAGCCTCCTTCCACGAAAGGCTCTTTTATTTTATACTCGCCGCCATGGACATCAAGGAATTCGACGCGTGGTGCCGCGGGCTGCTGCAGATCGAGGCGCTCGCCGAGATCGACGATTCGCTCAACGGCATCCAGGTGGGCAGGTCGGGCAACCCGATCCGCAAGGTCGCCTTCGCCGTCGACGCCTGCGCGGAATCGATCCGCCGAGCCAAAGAAGCCGGCGCAGATGTCCTCTTCGTCCATCACGGCCTCTTCTGGGGAAAGCCGCTCCGCCTGGAGGACGGCCTCCTCGAGCGCGTCAGGGGCCTCGTTGATGCCGACATGGCCCTCTACGCCTGCCATCTTCCTTTGGACATGCACCCCGAGGTGGGGAACAACGCGGTGCTCGCCGATCTCCTCGCGCTGCGCGACCGCAAGCCCTTCGGCGTCTATCACGGCGTGGCCATCGGCGTATCCGGAAAACTCGAGGCGCCGCTCTCCGTCAAGGAAGTCCTCAGGCGCATCCTCCCCGACCACAGCGAGCCGCGCGCCATGATCGTCCCGGGGCCCGAGCCCGTCTCGACGGTGGCGATCGTCTCGGGCGGCGCCCCCTTCGAAGCCCTGCAGGCAATAGGCGCGGGCATCGACCTCTACGTCACCGGCGAGCCCTCCCATTCGGTCTACCATCAGGTCGTCGAGAGCGGGCTCGCCTTTATCGCCGCGGGCCATTACGCCACCGAAGTCTGGGGAGTCAAGGCGGTCGCCGCCCGGCTCGCCGCTGAAAAGGGCGTCGAAACGGTCTTCATCGACCTTCCGACGGGGCTCTGAGCGCCATGCCCGCCAACGCCAAGGCCGCCAAGGCCATCGCCTTCCTCCCGACCTTCCTGTCCGCCGCCCTCATCGCGGCCGATCAGGCCAGCAAGGCCTGGATCGTGGCCAACATTCCCGACAACTCGATCTACTCCCGCTATTTCGGCGACTTCCTCTGGATCGTCCACACGCGCAACCTGGGCATCGCCTTCTCGATCGGCGATTCCATCCCCGCGATCCTGCGCGCCCTGCTCTTCATCGCCGTGCCGATCTGCTTCCTCATCGCCGCCGCCGTGTACGGCTACCGCTCCAAGGCGCTCACCCTCTTTCAGCGCTTCGCCATCGCCTTCATCGTCGGCGGGGGCATCGGCAACCAGGTCGACCGGATCTTCCGGCCCGAGGGCGTCGTCGACTTCGTCTCCTTCTCGATGTTCGGGCTTTTCGGCTTCGATCGCTTTCCGACCTTCAACGTCGCGGATATGTCGATCACGATCGGAGCCATCGCCCTGCTGATCAGCGGATTTTTCGTGGAAAGCAAGGAGCCCATCGATGACAAGAGGAGCTAAGACGGCGATTTTCGTGGTCGTGGCGTCGCTGGCCAACATCCTGATGACGGGCGTCATCTTCCTTGCCTGCCTGGGGCTCTACGCCCTGACGCTCGCCAAGCTCCTGGCCGCGTCGGCCGTCATGTGGGCGGTCGTCGCCTGCTTCGTGATCAGCCTGGGCGCCACCTTCGTGCTCTACAAAAAGCTCCTCACCATCGCCCAGGAAAAGTTCCACCTCGAAGAGAAGACTGGCTTCCAGGCCAGGCGCCCCAGGGACTGAGCTTTCCCTCCGCCCCGTCGCCCAAGCTTTACGGTGGGCGAGTTTCATGCAATACTTGTAGCCAAGCCGCGGGGCGCCAGCTCGCCCGCCGACCGACGCGGCACCATCACCTTTAGGAGTGGATCGATGTCAGCAGCTCGGGATGAATTCCGAAAATTAGGCGTCGCCGTACCGGAAATCTACCTCCCTTCCGATAATCTCGACCCCCAGGCCTGGGCCGTCGTCGCCTGCGACCAGTATTCCTCTGAGCGGGAATATTGGGAGGGCATCGCCCGAAACGTCGGCGGCAAGCCCTCGACCCTGAACCTCATCTACCCCGAATGCTATCTGGAGGACGGCGACAAGGCCGAGCGCGTCGCAGCCATCCAGCGCTCCATGGCGGAATATCTCGCCGCCGGCTACCTCAAGACTCCCGGCGCGGGTTTCATCCTCGTCGAGCGCTCGACCCCCTACGAGAAAAAGCCCAGGATCGGCCTGATGATCGCGGTCGACCTGGAAAAATACGTGTACGGCGCGGGCTCGAAGAGCCTGATCCGGCCGACCGAGGGCACCATAGTCGAGCGCCTGCCGCCGCGCGTGGCCATCCGCCGGGGAGCCCCCCTCGAGCTGCCCCACATCATGGTGCTGATCGACGATCCCGGGCGCACGGCGATCGAGCCCCTCTACGAGCGCAGGGCCTACTGCCGAAAGCTCTACGATTTCGACCTCATGGCCGGCTCGGGACACCTGCGCGGCTGGTTCGTCCAGGACGAGGCCGCACTGGCCGGCATTGCGGGGGCCCTGGGCGCCCTGGCCGATCCGGAGCGCTTCCGGGCCCAGTACGGCTCCGAGGATGTCCTCCTCTTCGCCGTCGGCGACGGCAACCACTCCCTGGCCACGGCCAAGGCCACCTGGGAGGAGATCAAGGCATCGCTCGCCGGAAAGCCCGGCGCCGAGGAGGCCCTGGCCGCTCATCCCGCCCGCTACGCCCTCGTCGAACTCCTCAACGTCTACGACGAGGGGCTGCCCTTCCATCCCATCCACCGCGTGCTTTTCAATGTCGACGAGCGCGCCCTCTTCGACGCCCTGCGCGCCGCCGGCGCCGAGGTCTCCGCGATGCCGGGCTCCCGCGAGGCGTTCGCCGCCTGCGACGCCCCATCTTCAGACGGGGCGCACCGCGTCGCCTGGACCGACGGCCGCGCGGCCGGCCTCGTCACCTTCGCCCATCCGGCCGAGAAGCTCGCCGCGGGCAGCGTCCAGAAGGTGCTGGATGCCTACCTCAAGGCCCACCCCGAGACGACGATCGACTACATACACGGCGAGGGCAGCCTCGAGGCGCTCGCCTCGAAGAAGGGCAATCTCGGGCTCTACCTGCCGCCGGTGGACAAGGCTTCGTTCTTCGCCACGGTGATCCAGAACGGCGTCATGCCGCGCAAGACCTTCTCCATGGGCGAGGCTCCCGAAAAACGCTTCTACGTCGAGGCGCGGAAGATCGTTCCCTGAGAAGCGATGCCCGGCGGGCGGCTCGGCGGCCGCCAACCTGCGGCGTCTCCGCCGCCCGGCGGGCCGCCGCATTCGGACGCCGCCGTTGCGCATAGTGAAACGGCGATTCCAGCGGGCGAACTTGACAGCCCGATATGTCATGGTAGTATGACTTGTGGCCCTAGCGCGGACTCCCCAACTCGGGCGGGCATCCGCATGGCGATAGATTTGAGGAGGATCCCATGATCATTTTGTTGGCCGATGCCTTCGCCCCCGACCTGCCGAAGCGGCTGTCGGCCTTCGGCGAAGTCGTCACCGATCTCGCGCGCGTGGCCGAGGCGGAGATCATTATCGTCCGCTCGAAGACCAAGGTCGACAAGGCGATGATCGACGCAGCCCCCCGGCTCAAATACATCATCCGCGGCGGCGTGGGCGTCGACACGATCGACGTCGAGTACGCCAAGGCCAAGGGAATCCTCGTCGACAACACGCCCGAAGCGTCGAGCCTGGCCGTCGCCGAGCTCGCCTTCGCCCTCATGATCGCCCTGCCCAACCATCTGGCCAGGGCCGACGCCTCCATGAAGGCCGGCAAGTGGCTCAAGAAAGAGCTTGAGCGCACCGAGCTCGCCGGCAAGACCCTCGGCCTGGTCGGCATCGGCCGCATCGCCAGGGAAGTAGCGGTGCGCGCCGCCGCCTTCGGCATGAAGGTGATCGCCTACGACAAGTACGTCGCCAAGTCCGATGTCGCGGAGATGGTGGGCCTCGGCGATGTGTACGCCCGCGCCGACTACATCAGCCTGCACACGCCCCTCACCGACGAGACCCGCGGCATGATCAACGCCACCACCATCGCCAAGATGAAGGACGGAGCGCGTCTCGTGAACACCTGCCGCGGCCAGGTCATCGTGGAGGAGGACGTCGCGGCGGCCCTCGCCTCCGGCAAGCTCGCCGGCTACGCCACCGACGTGTACTGCAAGGAGCCGCCCGAAGGCTCGCCCCTCCTGGCCGCCCCCAACGTCATCATGACTCCTCACCTGGGCGCCTCCACCGAGGAGAACCTCCGCAGGCTCGGCGACAGCATCGAATCGCGCGTCGGAAAATACGTTTCCAAATAACGGGAGAAGACTTATGAAAAGAGTGATCAATTTCAACGCGGGCCCCGCGGCCATCCCCCTCGACGTTCTCAAGCAGGCCCAGGAAGAGATGCTGGACTGGAACGGCACCGGCATGTCGGTCATGGAAGTCTCGCACCGCTCGAAGGAATACGAGGCCATGCACAACGAGACGGAAGCCCTCTTCCGCAAGCTCGCCGGCATGGGACCGGAGTGGAAAATCCTCTTCATGACGGGCGGCGCCTCCAGCCAGTTCTTCATGGTGCCGATGAACTACCTCTTCGACGGCTGCAAGGCCTCCTACCTGGTGACGGGCATCTGGGGCAAGAAGGCGCTCAAGGAAGCCAAGCGCTTCGGCGCCTGCGACTCATTCTCCACCGAGAACGCCGACGGCACCTTCACCCGCATTCTCAGGCCGGATGAGTTCAAGATCGACCCGGCCTCGACCTACGCCCACATGACGAGCAACAACACCCTCTTCGGCAGCCAGTGGAAATACTGGCCGGAGACGGGCGGCGTTCCCCTCGTCTGCGACATGTCCAGCGATATCTTCTCCCGCCGCTTCCCGGCGGAGAAATTCTCGCTGATCTACGCCGGCGCCCAGAAGAACCTCGGCCCCTCGGGCCTCACCATCGTGGCGGTTAAGGACGATTTCTTCGCGCGCTGCCAGGAGCAGGCCAAGCTGCCGACCATGCTCTCCTACCGCACCCACGAGGAGGAGAACTCGCTCTACAACACGCCGCCCTGCTTCTCCATCTACATGCTCAACCTCACCCTCAAGTGGCTGGACCGCAACGGCGGGCTCGAGGCCATGGAGAAGGTGAACGACGAGAAGGGTCGGATCATCTACGGCGCCATCGACGCGTCCGGCGGCTACTACCGCGGTCCGGTGGAGAAGGATTCGCGCTCCAACATGAACGTCGTCTTCAGGCTCGTGGACGAGGCCGCCGAGGAACTCTTCGTCAAGGAAGCGAAGGCCGCCGGCATCATCGGCGTCAAGGGTCACCGCTCGACGGGAGGCATCCGCTTCTCCATGTACAACGCCAACCTCGTGGACAACGTCAAGATCGCCGCCGCCTTCATGGAAGATTTCCGCAAGAAGCACGGCTGATCGGCGCCCGCGCTTCGCGAATCTCGTTTTGCAGATCTAGCCCGGAACGGCGCGCCGTTTCGGGCTTTTTATTATCTTTTTGATCAAGTTAAGTTAAAAAAGTTGGAAAAAGCAAAATCAGTGTACTACGCTTTCACTATCCGAATCATCCAGGAGGTGGAAAGCGATGAAGAAGAGACGATTGGCGCTCTTTGCGGCGGTTCTGCTCTCGATGGGGCTGCTTCTGTCGGGCTGCGATCTGATCTTCGGTCTCATTTTTACCCTGCCGGGCGATTGGTCCATGGACTACACCTGGAGCGGCCACAGCACGGGGAATACGGTCGTCAGCTTCAATGCCAACGGTACCTTCAATACCGGCGAGGGGCAGTATGGTACCTGGAAACAGACCGGGCTTGACATTTCCTTCACGTATACCGGCCCTTCCGGCGCCAACGCCCAGTATTCCGGCAAGATCGATTTCGGCGGGCAGACGATGGAAGGCACTATGGTCGACCCTGATGTTCCAACCTACGGCACATGGATCGCCGTGAAGGGCAGCTCCAAGTCCCTGGCGAAAAACGCGGCTCCCCAGGCGCCTGACGCGCCACCGGCCGGCGGGAAGTAGCCTTCGGAACGGGGCCGAGAAGCGCGGCGCCACGCAAAAAGAAGGCCGCCCAGAAGGGCGGCCTTCTTCATTCCGTTGCGTTCAAGCTTGATTCAGAAGGGAAGATCGTTCTTCAGGTTGAGCTTTTCCTTGACGGTCTTGAACGCGGCCTTGAGTGGGGCGTTGAAGGGCACGCCCTTGTCCTTGCGGAACATCCAGGTGTCGTACTCTTTCTCACCGGGCGTGTAGATCCGCTTGGCGCCGGGAGCCTTCTTGGAGGCGCGGAGCTGGCGGTTGATCTCACCGACCTGATGCTTGAAGGCCTCGAGGTCGCAGAAATTCTCGATCTTGATCGCCAGGAAGGAATGGCCCAGCTCGATGGGGGCGGGCTTGCCGTCGGGGCCGACGCCCATCAGGGCCTTCATGAAGTTGGCCTGGGAGAGGGCCGAGGAGAGAAGCTCGACCGTCAGCGCGTTGCCGTAGCCCTTGTAGCCCGAGAAATCCTCGCCGAGGCCGCCCAGCGGAGTCAGGGCCGCCTTGTCCTTGGTCAGGTCGATCAGGACCTGATGGGTGTCGTGGCGGTACTTGCCGTCCTCGCCGATGACCCAGCCGTCGGGCAGGTCCTTGCCGAGACGGTCGTAGAGCTCGAGCTTGCCGCGCTGAGTGGTGGAGGTGGCGTAGTCGGGCATGTAGGGGAAGGCTTCGTCGGAGGGCATGCCCCAGGTCATCGGATTGGTGCCGATCATCGGCTCCACGCCCCAGGTTGGGGCGATCGAGGGGCGGGCCGAGGTGGTGGTCATGCCGATCATGCCCCGCTCGACCGCCATGTTGGCGTAGTAGAAGGCGGCGCCGTAGTGCGTGGAGTTGCGCGTCACGACCATGCCCATGCCGAACTTGTCGGCCTTCTCGATGGCCATGTCCATGCAGCGCTTGGCGATGTAGTGTCCCATGCCGTTGTGGCCGTCCACCACGGCGGTGGTGGGAGTATCCTTCACTACTTCGAAGTTGGTCTTGGGGAGCTGGGTGCCTGCCCAGATCCTGTCGAGATAGATCGGCTTGAACCTGCCCACGCCGTGGGAATCGACGCCGCGCTTGTCGGCCGCGATGAGGACGTTGGCGCATACGGCCGCTTCCTCCGCGGGTACGCCGATAGCCTCGAAACCGTCGCGCATGAATTTCTCGACTTCGTCGAAATTCCACCAGGTTACGGATTCATCCATACTACATGCTCCTTTGCCGCTGAAGACGCCGCTCGAAGGGCGCCCGTGTTCGTTCTGTACGGGAGCAGTATAGTCTCTTTTTGATCGATTGGCAAAGGGTTATGTGCGAACAGGTTCACTGTACGCCGAGAACGTCCTTGATCGCGCCCTGGAGACTCGCCTTGGGCAGGGCGCCCATCGCTATCTGCGGCTGGCCCGCAACCGGTATGAAGAGGAGGGAGGGGATGCTCTGGATGCCGAAAGCCGCCGAGAGTTCCTGTTCCTGGTCGGTGTTTACCTTATAGACGTGGAGCTTCCCCTCGTATTCGGCCGAGAGGGCTTCGAGGATGGGCCCCACCATCTTGCAGGGACCGCACCAGTCGGCGTAGAAATCGATGATCGCGGGCAGGTCGCCCTTGTAGCTCCACTCTTTCTGGGTGGCATAGTCGAAGATTTTCTCCTGGAACGAGGCGTTCGTCAGCTGCTCTGTCATGCATTGACTCCTTATATTAGAAAATATATATATAAAGACGAATGATGACAAGGCCTCCGGACGGGACCAAGGGCCCACGATGCTTTTTCCCGCCAAAAGTCTCGAAAATCACCGTATAATGTTCTTCTGCGCGCCGCGAGCGCGCGGGTACGGAGGATTCGGGATGGTACGAGAGAATGCGATCAGGATGAGCCTGGACATGGATGCGCTGCCGCCGGCGCCGGTCTTCGAACCCGGCATCAGGCGCGCGCCGCGGAGGGAAACGGCCCTGTCGCCCGCCCAGGAACGGCTCGCGCTTCGGAACGCGCTCCGGTACGTTCCCCCGAAGTGGCATGAGACCCTGGCGCCTGAATTCCTGGCCGAGCTCAGGGAGAAGGGCAGGATCTACGGCTACCGCTTCCGCCCCGCGGGCCGCCTGCGCGGCCGCCCCATCGACGAGTATCCGGGGCACTGCGTCGAGGGCAGGGCTTTCCGCGTCATGATCGACAACAACCTAGACTTCGACGTGGCCCTCTACCCCTACGAGCTGGTGACCTACGGCGAGACGGGGCAGGTCTGCCAGAACTGGATGCAGTACCGCCTCATCTGCAAGTACCTGGAGATCCTAGACGAGAAGGGCACCTTGGTAGTCGAGTCGGGGCACCCCCTCGGCATTTTCGCGAGCCACCCGCTGGCGCCGCGCGTCATAATCACGAACGGCCTGATGGTGGGCATGTTCGACAACCAGAAGGACTTCAACCTCGCGGCCGCCCTGGGCGTGGCCAACTACGGCCAGATGACGGCGGGCGGCTGGATGTATATCGGCCCCCAGGGCATCGTCCACGGCACCTTCAACACCCTGATGAACGCGGGCAGGCTCAAGCTGGGCATCCCGCACTCGGGCAACCTCGCCGGGAGGCTCTTCGTCTCCTCGGGCTTGGGCGGCATGTCGGGAGCCCAGGGCAAGGCGGCCATGATCGCCGGCGCCGCCTCCATCATCGCGGAAGTGGACCGCTCGCGTATCGAGACGCGGTTCTCGCAGGGCTGGGTGTCCTGTGTGGCGGACTCGGCTGACGAGGCCTTCCGCCTGGCTTCGGAGGCGGCCGCCGGGCGCCGGCCGATCGCGGTCGCCTATTGCGGCAACATCGTCGACCTGCTCGAGTTCGCGGCGGCGCGGGGCATCCGCATCGACCTCCTGTCCGACCAGACCAGCTGCCATGTCCCCTACGACGGCGGATACTGCCCGGCCGGCCTCAGCTTCGCCGAGCGCACGCGCCTCCTGGCCGAGGATAGGGCTAAGTTCAGAACCCTCGTTGACGCCTCCCTGGCGCGGCACTTCGCCGTGATAAAAAAACTCGTCGCCGCGGGCTCCTACTTCTTCGACTACGGCAATTCCTTTCTGAAGGCAATTTTCGACGCCGGCGTCGCCGAGATATCGAAGAACGGCGTGGACGAGAAGGACGGCTTCATCTTCCCGAGCTACGTCGAGGATATCCTCGGGCCGGAGCTCTTCGATTACGGCTACGGGCCTTTCCGCTGGGTCTGCCTCTCCGGCAAGCCCGAGGATCTGCGGAAGACCGACGCCGCGGCGATGGACTGCATCGATCCCGACAGGCGCGGCCAGGATCGCGACAACTGGCTGTGGATACGCGACGCGGAGAAAAACCGCCTGGTCGTGGGCACCCAGGCGCGCATCCTCTACCAGGACGCGCTGGGCCGGATGCGGATCGCCCTGCGCTTCAACGAACTCGTCAGGAAGGGCGAGATCGGGCCCGTCATGCTCGGGCGCGACCACCACGACACGGGCGGCACGGACAGCCCCTTCCGCGAGACGAGCAATGTCAAGGACGGCTCGAACATGATGGCCGACATGGCCACCCAGTGCTTCGCGGGGAACGCGGCGCGCGGCATGAGCCTGATCGCCCTGCACAACGGCGGCGGCGTCGGCATCGGCAAGTCGATCAACGGCGGCTTCGGCCTCGTGCTGGACGGCTCCGAGCGCGTCGACGCGGTGATCCGCATGGCGATGCCCTGGGACGTGATGGGCGGGGTCGCCCGCCGCGCCTGGGCGCGCAACCCGCACGCCGTGGAGGTCTGCGCCGAGTACAACGCCGAGCACGCCGACCTGGGGACGATCACGCTGCCTTTCGAAGTCGACGGGGCCCTCATCGACAAGGTCTTCCGCTAGGCGGCGGAACGGGTCCGCCCGCGCCTCCCGCCAGTGTGCGCCAGCCGCTGGAACCCGAGGGACGCCGGCGCCGGCCGGGCCTCGCCGGGCACAGGCGGAGCGGGGCCGTCCCCGCTACAACGCCCGCGTCACACGGGCGATCTCTCCGCGCAGCGCCTCGATCTCGCGCTTCGTCGCGGCGACGAAGGAGTTCTCCCTTGGGTCGCCCAGGACGGCGATCATCTCGGCCTCGGTCCTGAAGGTGCGCTTCCTGAAGGGGTTGTTCCAGTCCTTTATCCGCGATTCGTAGACTTCGCGCGCCACGTAGGCGCAGAGCAGGTCGAGGTCGGCGAAAGCCCGCCTCAACCCGTCGCGCGACGGGCCTTGGGCGGCGCCTCGCCCGGCCGCCTGCGGGTACAGGCCGCCGAGCAGGGACCAAGCGTAGCGGAGCTTGTCGGCGGCGCAGGCTTCCGAGAGGATCCCGTAGTCGGCGTGCAGATCGTCCCAGGTGCGGTAGGCCCCGTTCGCGGCCTTGGCCAGCAGCGCTTCCAGGCGGGCGCGCGGCGTGAGGAGCCCCCCCAGGTTTTCCCAGCCCCTTCCGGCGGCGCAGGCCTCGGACTCATCGCAGGCGCCGGAGACTCCGCCCGCCGCATTTGCGGCATCGGGCGACTCCGCCGCGGGGGCGAGCTCCTCGGCAAGAGACTCCCAGCGCGGCGGTTCAGGTCTGGCCGCGGCGAAGGCCGCCACCTCGCGCGCCGCGAACCATACCAGCATGTCGCGATAGGCGCGCCAGGCCTGGACCGGCTTGCAGACCACGCAGGCCCTGTCGGAACGTTCCACGTGGGCGGCCAGGACTTCGAAGGGCAGGCGGCCTTCGGCTTCGGCCAAGATCGCCCCGCCCAGCCTGGCCATCGCCGCGGACTTCGCCCGCGCCGGCAGGTTTTGCCCCGCCGCATAGGCCCAATCGTCCGGAGCCGTGAAGTCCTCGCCGGCGGCCAGCCCCTCGGCGAGCGGAGCCCACTTCGCGCCCCATCCGTCGTCGGGATGAGCGGCGCGGTAGGTCAAGAAGGCTTGGCCCGTCATCTTCTCGAGCAGGTCCATGGCGGAGAGTATCTCCTCGGCCGTGTCGGGCGCGAAGGGCGAATACTCGATCGCGAAAGTCTTGTCGAAGCGCCCGTCCCGCGCGCGGAACTTTTTCTCGTTGCGCATCAGCGCGTACATGTTGTTTATCCACCAGAAGGCGGGCAGGAGGATGAGGCGGTCGCTCCGATAGTCGTTGTCGACCAGGCAGAAGGGAAAGGGAATGTCGAGCTCGTAGCGGTAGGATCCCTTGCCCAGCAGGCAGAAGGACGCGAAGCGCGACGAATGCTTCACCGAGGTCGAAAGCCCGGGCCAGAAGCCGCGGCCTGCCTCGATCTCGCCGTCGGGGGCGCGCGAATTGTGGTTCGAGCCGATCGTGGCGCCCGCCGCCATGTTGGACTGGCCCTTCACAAGGCTGGCGATCAGGAAGCTCGTGTTGTGGTGCTGCTCATGGAAGGGGAAGATCAGGTTGTTGAGTATCTCGCAGCAGGAGACGGTGGAATTCTCGCCGAGCACCGAGTGGATCAGCCTAGCCCCGTACTTGAGCGCGGAGTTGTCGCACATCACGAAGCGCACCGCCTTGCAGCCGTAGAAAATCTTGCAGCCGAAGCCGACGATGCCGTTGACCAGCTCCACGCCCTCGCCGATCTGGGTCCTGGCCTTTTCCCTGGACCTGATCGTCAGGTTCTTGAGCTTGTTGGCGCCTTTGATGTAGGCGCTCTCGCCGATCGCCACGTCCTTGATCACGCCGTTCGACTTGAGGACGGAGCCGGCGCCGATGCTGCCGTAGCGCCCGCGGCGGGGGTCGAACCCATCGCCGGTCATCCTGCGGAATTCGCGCATGAGATCCGCCCTGTCCCGGTAGCGCGCCCAGAGATAGGCGTCGGCGCAGGTCATGCCCTCGAAGGGGTAGATCGCCCGACCGCCCGACTCGTTCATAACGTCGATCGTGATCCTGACATCCTCGTCCTCGCCCTCGACGATGTTGCCCGAGCCGAACTTCGAGTGGTTGGACACGTGGATCTCGGCGTTGTCGATCAGGATGCAGTGGTCGCCGACGATGTAGTGGGCCATGTAGGCGCAGTTGGAGATCACGCAGTCGTCGCCGATGTCGCAGGCGATGATCCGGGAATTGGAGATTCCGGCGGCGAGGTGGAGATCGTGGTGTTCGAGCGAGACGCGCTGGAGCTTGCCGATGCGCACGAAGCCCGAGAAGTAGGTGTTGTGGATGAGTTCTGGCGTGAAGGGGTCGGCGACGAAGATCTCCGACCAGTCGCTGCAGGTGTTGTTCTGCCTCACGAGGGTTTCGAGCTCGAAGGTGCTCAGGCGGCGGTAGGCCGTGGGATCCTTGCCCCCGGCCAGGAACTGCGCGTTCCTGATCCTGTATTCGTCCTCCCCGGGCGCCAGGTACTGCGCCGGGACGAAACCCGTTCCCACGCCGAGATCGGCGCTGATCTTTATATCGTTGTTCATCGCGAAAAGTATCAGCCATTTCATAGGTCCGCGCAATACGCGACGCGGTCTCGGAGGAGCGCGCGGAAACCTCGGGAGGCGGTTTTTCAACCCCTTGACCAAAAGGCACGGTTTTCGACATCGTACAGCTATGGATCATGCCGATACTTCCATGCTGGATGCGTATCTCAGCGATTCCGAGAAAAGGACACTGGAACTCTTCCACGCGCTCGTCAGCGAAAAAGGTGCCGCGCGTGAGTCCTACGCGATCCGCCTCGCCGACCTGCTCGGCAATCCCGGCGAATTTTCCTTCTACCTCGACTGCGCCGAGGACCAGAGGCTGATCCGCACCTTCCACCTCCTGCGCGTCTTCCGCGAGAACGTCGAGCTCCTCGTCCACAAGACCTGGGTCAACGAGGCCGACGAAAAGCCCAAGCAGATACTCTTCGAGGACCTCAAGGTTTTCATTGAAGATTATCGCGAGAGCAGGATGGGTTCGGCCTTCCGCCGCTTCGTCAGCATCGCCCGAACCATACCCTCGCTGCTCTTCGGTTCGGCGGGCAGGGCGCCCGACTTCCTCGAATACGCCTTCCGCATCGACCCCAAGTTCGGCCTCTTCTTCTGGCTGGTCGGCGAACTCGAGAAGCAGATGCGGTCGGGCGAGGACATCGTCGAAAAGGATGCCCTCTACCAGCTCGAGACCCTCCTCGGCGCCTACATCCTCTCCTGTTTCTGAGCCGGCCCCGCGCCGGCGCTGCTCCCCATCCCCGCCGCGCGGCGGGAATCCCTCACTGTTTCTTCGGCTGGAAGTGGCTGAACTCCATCGAGAACGAGGCGCGCCCCTGGCTCACCGAGCGCAGGGAGGTGGTGAATCCGAACATCGTCACCAGGGGAGCCTCGGCGTGGACGGTCTCCGTGGTCGCCTTCGAGTCGGACCCGTGGATGAGGCCGCCGCGCTGGGACACGAGGCTCATCACCTCGCCCACGAACTCCTTCGGCGTCAGGATGTCCACCTTCATGATAGGCTCCAGGAGGACGGGGCCGGCGGCGCGGCAGGCCGAATCGTAGGCCATGTTCGCGCAGGCCTCGAAGGCGAAGACGCTCGAGCTGAGCTCGTCGTAGTCGATTCCGACCAGGGTGACGCCGATGTCGACGGCGGGGTAGCCGAACTGGATGCCCGAGCCGAAGGCCGAGTTGATGCCCCGCTCGATGGCGTCGAAGATTTCCTCGGGCACTTGGGGCGCGCGCACCGCCTTCTTGTAGAGGTTGCCGGTGCCGCGGGGGAGGGGAGTGGCCTCGATCGTGAGCTTGGCCCTGTTCTCCTTGCCGGCGAGCACCCTGCTGAACTCCTCGGTGTGGGTGACCGGCTTGGTGATGGACTCGCGGTAGGTGACCTGCGGGTTGCCGATCCTCGCCTGGACCTTGAAGTCGCGGATCATCCTCGTCACGAGCACGTCGATGTGGAGCTCGCCCATGCCCGAAATGACTAGCTGGCCCGTCTCCTCGTTGTCGCGCGTGGTGAAAGTCGGATCCTCGCGGGAGAGGATCTCGAGGGTGTCCTTGAGCTTCTCCCTGTCGGAGAGGGTCTTGGGCTCGATGGAGACGGAGATGACGGGCTCGGGGAAATGCATCCGCTCGAGCACCACGGGCCAGCCCTCGGTGCCGATCGTGTCGCCCGTCTGGGCCGTCTTGAGTCCGACGATCACGGCTATGTCGCCCGCCTCGGCCGAGTCCATGGGCTCGCTCTTGTTGGCGTGCATGCGCAGGAGGCGGGTGATGCGCTCCCGCTTCTTCTTCGATACGTTGTACACCACGCTGGCGTTGTGGATGGCGCCCGAATACATGCGCACGTAGCATAGGGGGCCGGCCTCGCGGTCCCACTGGACCTTGAACACCAGGCCGAGGGGATAGCCGGAGGCCTTGCAGGGAACGTCGATCTCCTCTTCCTTCTTGGTGTGGAAGGCTTTGGCGGGGTCGACCTCGTCGGGGGCGGGCAGGTAATCCACCACGCCGTCGAGGAGGGGCTGGACGCCGATATTCCGCCGCGAGGCGCCGCAGAAGACCGGCACCAGGGCGCGGGCGATGCAGGCCTTGCGCAGCTCGGAGCGGATCATTTCCTCGGGGATCTCCACGCCTTCCAGGTACAGCCCGGTGATCGCGTCGGAGTGGGCGGAGAGCGTGTCGATGAGGGCGTCGCGGCGGGCGCGTGCCTCGGACTCGCGCTCGGGGGCGATGGGCGAGTATTCCATGTCGTGGCCGTCGTCGCTCCAGCGGATCTCGCGCATCGCGACGAGGTCGATCACTCCCTCGAAGCCGCCCTCTGCCCCGATGGGGTAGGCGACGGCCGCGGGGGAGGCGGCGAGCTTCTCCCTCATCTCGGCGAGCACGGCGTCGAAGTTGGCGCCGAGCCGGTCCATCTTGTTGACGTAGGCGATGCGCGGAACCTTGTATTTGTCGGCCTGGTGCCAAACCGTCTCGGACTGCGGCTCGACGCCGCCCACGGCGCAGAACACGGCGACGGCCCCGTCCAGGACCCGCAACGAGCGCTCCACCTCCGCGGTGAAGTCGACGTGTCCCGGCGTGTCGATGATGTTGATCTGATGGTCGCGCCAATAGGTCGTCGTCGCGGCGCTCTGGATCGTGATGCCTCGCTCCTGCTCCTGGTCCATCCAGTCCATGGTGGCTTCGCCGTCGTCGACCTCGCCTATCTTGTAGGTTTTTCCCGAGAAGTAGAGGATGCGCTCGGTCGTCGTGGTCTTTCCGGCATCGATGTGCGCCATGATGCCGATATTCCGGGTCGTGCGAAGTTCCATAAGAGTGCTCCAGGTGGCGATATCGTAATAAATGACAATATATACAGAAACCGGGAGCGTTTTCAACCCGAACGCGGCGGGGACTCGGGCTCCAAAACGATATATCCCGCCGGCATCTTGAAATAGAACGCGTTTGCATCCTATAACATTCCTGTGAAAAGTGTAGAATTACTTGCGCCGGCGGGATCGCCGGAAGCGCTCGACGCCGCCATCGGCGAAGGCGCCGACGCGGTGTATCTCGGGCTTCGTTCCTTCAATGCCCGCATGCGATCGGCCAATTTCGCCTTCAACCAGTTCGAGGCCAGCCTCCAGGCCGTCCACGAGCGGGGCAAGAAGGTGTACGTCACCGTCAACACCGTCTTCGAGGACAGGGAGGCCGACAGGGTCTACCAGCTTCTCCAGTACCTCAACCGGCTCAAGCCGGACGGCATAATCGTGCAGGATTTCGGCGTGGTGAAGATGGCCAGGGACTGCTTTCCCTCGCTGGCCCTGCACGCCTCCACGCAAATGAACGTCGCATCCTCCAAGGGCTGCCACCTCCTCTCGCGGCAGGGCTTCAAGCGCGCCGTGCTGGCCAGGGAGCTGACCCTCGAGGAGATCAGGACCGTCCGACAGAGCACCAGCATGGAGCTCGAGGTCTTCGTCCACGGCGCCCTCTGCGTGTCGGCCTCAGGCGTCTGCCTCTTTTCCTCCTACCTGGGCGGGAAGAGCGCCAACCGCGGCGCCTGCACCCAGGCTTGCCGCCGCCTCTACGAATCCGAAACCAAGAAGGGCTATTTTTTCTCGCCCGACGACCTGCAGCTGATCGACTACATCCCCGACCTCGTCGAGATGGGCGTCGAGTCCTTCAAGATCGAGGGCCGGATGAAGTCCGCCGAGTACGGCGGCACCGTCGTCTCGGCTTACCGCTACCTCATCGACAATTTCCGCGGCGACCGCGAGCGGGCCACCGTCAAGGCCAAGTCCCTGCTCCAGGCCGATTTCGCCCGCCGCAAGACGACTTTCTTCGTCGGCAGCGACAACCCCAGCTACATCCACCCCGACCAGGCCGGCGGCACGGGCATCCACCTGGGCAGGATAAAGGACATCAACGTCATCGACGACGAGCGCTGGGCCCTCATGGGCAGCTTCGACGGCCTGGCCGAGGGCGACTCGGTGCGCATCCACCGCTCGGACGATTCCGGCCGCATCACCTCGAAGATCAAGGGCATGCTCCTCAAGATGGAGGGCGACTGGAGGCAGACGGACGACGTCTACCTGATCCAGACCGCCTCGATGGCGCGGCGCTACAAGCCGGTGATGCCCCACAGCCTGGACCGCTTCAGGGCCTTCCCCTCCAGGGACCAGGCGCCGAAACCCGAGTTCCCCCTGCCTTCGAAGAAGGATACCTCCTCGCTGCCCGCGGGCTACTACGCCCTCGTCGGCAAGGCGGCGGACCTCCACGCCGTCCTCGCCGCCGCGCCCCAGAAGGCGATGATCCTCTTCGACAAGCTGAACGCCGAAGCCCTGCGCCGCAACGAGCAGACCATCCCCTACAAGCGGGACAGGCTCATCCTCTGGCTCGACCCCTTCTACCCCGAGAGCGACATCGCCTGGCTCGAGCCCGAGCTGGAGTACTGGATATCCAAGGGCGTCCGCTTCATCGTGGCGAACAACCTCGGGCATTTGAGCTTCCTGCGCGGCAAGGATGTGGACGTCATCGCGGGCCCCTGGCTCTACGCCTTCAATCGCTGGGCGGCCGGTTTCCTCTTCGAGCAGGGAATCAAGTATCTCATCCCGCCCCTCGAGATATCCAAGCAGAACCTGATGCGGATCATGGAAGCCTTCCCTCCCTCCACGCTGATGCCCATAACCTTCTCCTATCCCCAGCTCTTCAGGATCAGGGGGGACCTCTCCGCGAAGTACGATTCCGACACTTTCCAGGACAGGGACGGCGCGGCGTATAAGCTTATCGGGCGGCGCGACTATTCGGTCGTCGTTCCCGAGCGGCCCTTCTCGATCATCGACAGGGTCGGTTTCCTCCGCAAGGAGCGCATCGACAAGTTCATTCTGGACCTCTCCAACGCCAATCCGGCGCGCGGCATGTTCAGGGACGTCGCCAAGGCGGCCTCCGAAGGCCTCGTCCTCCCCGACGCATCGCGCTTCAACTGGAAAGATGGCTTCTACAACGACGAGGAAGGTCCCCAAGGCAAGACTTGAGCGCGCGGGGGCGTTTTCAGCGCCCCCGTTCCCGAAGGACGACAATCTTCACTTGACGCGAGAATCGCCGCGCTATATTCTTCTCCCAATTAATGAAACGGCGTTTTATTGTTTGTTCCATATAAGAAGGGAAAAACGAAACCATGAGTGAATCAGCCGGAAAAGCGCTCGACATACTCTTCTACCTCGCGAAGGCTGGCGGCGAAGTGAGTTTGGCCCGCATGTCCAAAGAGACGGGCATGAACAAGGCGACGGCCCTCCGCTATCTCGCGGTGCTGGAATCCCGCGGCGTCGTTGAGCGCTGCACGGGCGGATGGTCGCTCGGGCTCTCCCTCTTCGAACTCGGCAGCAAGGTGCCGGTGCGCGCCCTCGTGGTCGAAAAGGTCAGGCCGATCATCGAGCGCCTGGCGCGCGAATCGGGCGAGTCCGCCAACCTCGCCTGCCTCGCCGGCGACAGCGCAATATACTTGGATCGCGCCGAGGCCAACCGCAGCCTCCGCATGCGCTCGGCCCCCGGCGACCGGTTGCCCCTCTACTGCACCGGCGTCGGCAAGGCGATCCTCTCGCAGCTGCCGGAGGACAGGATTCGCGCCATCCTCGGCGCCAGCCCACTGCCCAAGATCAACGAGACCACCCTCACGGAGCCGGAGGACGTCATCCGCGAGGCGCAGCGCGCGCGGGAGCAGGGCTACGGCGTCGACCGCGAGGAGTACGAGATCGGCCTCACCTGCTATGCCATGCCGCTCCGTCTCCCCGGATCGGACTTCGCGGGCGCCGTCAGCGTCTCAGGGCCTTCCGCGCGCATGCGGAATCCCGAGTCGAAGGCGCGCTTCCTGGATCTGCTGAAAGCCGCGACCCAGGAGGCGCTCGAGGCGATCAGCCCCTACGACCCGACTCAGAAGACAGCCGCCTTCTCGGATTCCTCCGAAGCCTCCGCCTCCTGACCCGCGGGAGCCTTGGCCTCCTCGGGGGCCTCGCCCTGTTTTATCGCCTTGAACTCGACGTGCTCGGCGACGATCTTCACGCGGGCGCGCTGCTTCCCCTCCGGATCGGTCCATCGGTCCTGTTTCAGCCTGCCGACGACCCGCACGCCGCGCCCCTTCTTCAGGTTCTGCGAACAGGCCGCGCCGAGGCGCGACCAGGCCTCGATGTCGAAATAGGACACCTCCTTCTCGAACCCCTCCTCCCCGTTCTTGTAGAAGCGATTCGTGGCGAGCGTGAAATCGCAGACCTGGCTTCCCGAGGGCGTAGTCTTGACCGCCGGATCGCGAACCAAATTTCCTTCGACGAGAATGCTGTTCAGCGAATTCATGGAACCCCCTTTGCTTTTGTTGGCGAGGGCGGAGCCGCGGACTCGGACCCTTCGCCCGGCACTATGGAGACGTCCTAGGCAACACACCGCGATTCAAGGTCGGCGAGGATGTATTTGCAGCTCTTCCCGATTCTGCTATAGTCGGTCCATGGCAGACTATTCCGGATACCTCTCCCCCTATTCGTGGCGATACGGGACCGATGAAATGCGGCGCGTCTGGAGCGAAGTGCACAAGCGGGAACTTTGGCGCTCCCTCTGGGTGAGCCTGGCGCGCGTGGAGATGGGCTGCGGCCTAACGACGGCGGCTCAAGTGGCCGAGCTGGAGTCGAAGGCGCGCGACATCGACATCGAGCGCTCCCTCGCCATCGAGGCGGAGATCAGGCACGACCTGATGGCCGAGATAAAAGCCTTCGCCGAGCAGTGCCCGACCGCGGGCGGCGTCATCCACCTCGGCGCCACTTCCATGGACATCGAGGACAACGCCGACGCCCTGCGCATCAGGGAATCGCTCGCCCTGGTCCGTTCGCGGCTTGCAGGCCTCCTGCGCTCGCTCGCGGGCATCATCCGGAAATACGCCGACCTGCCCGTCATGGCCTTCACGCACCTCCAGCCCGCCGAGCCGACCACCTTCGGATACCGCTGCGCCGTCTGGGCCCAGGATATCCTCACCGCCTTCGAGGATCTGGGGATCATCCAGGCGTCGATCAGGGGCAAGGGCTTCAAGGGCGCGGTGGGCACCTCGGCGTCCTACGCCGAGCTCATCGGGGCGGAAAGGCTGCCGGCCTTCGAGGCCGCCCTCGAAGCCGAGCTGGGCATAGGATTCTTCCCGGTCACTACCCAGACCTGCAGCCGGCTCCAGGAGTACAAGGCTCTGTCGGCCCTGGCCGAATTGGGCGCCGCACTGCACAAGATGGCCTTCGACCTGCGCGTGCTCCAGTCGCCGCCCATCGGCGAGGTGGCCGAGCCCTTCGCGAAGAAACAGGTGGGATCGTCGGCGATGCCCTTCAAGCGCAATCCCATCGACGCGGAGAAGATCGACTCCCTGGCCCGCCTCTTGGCGAGCTATCCGCAGGTGGCTTGGAGCAACGCCTCGCTCTCCCTCCTCGAACGCACCCTCGACGACTCGGCCAACCGAAGGACCACCCTTCCCGAAGCCTTCCTCATCGCCGACGAGCTCATCAAGACCGCGCGCAAGATCGTGGACGGCATGACGCTCGACGAGGCGGCGATCGCCAAGACCTACGCGTGCTACGCCCCCTTCGCCTGCACCGAGCGGGTCCTGATGGCCATGGCGAAGACGGGCGCCGATCGCCAGGAGACGCACGAGCGGCTCAGGAATTTGGCTCTCGCGGCCTGGGCCGACATCAGGGCGGGCAGGGAGAACGGCCTCGCCGCGGCCATCCTGGACGACGAGTTCTTCCGCGCGCAGATGGGCGAGCGCGAATTGGCGGGGCTCATGGACATCGGCGCCTACCTGGGCGACGCGCCGGCGCGGGCGAGGGCCTTCGCCGAGGAGATCGAGGGGCGGACCGCCGTACTTGACTAAAATCCGGGCCCGGTGGTATCCATTGATATGGGTAACCAATTTCCAATTCAACGGTTCACGATACGAGAACTGCAGCCGGGAGGAAGATCCTCGGCGGCAATCGTGCGCGCCGCGCATCGGCTTGGCTTGAATAAAGTCCGGGCCGTAATGCGCTCGGAAATTTACTTTGTACGCGGGAATATAGCGCCCGGGGAGTGCGAGCTCCTCGGGCGTTTTCTTTTTTCCGACCCTGTGACGCAGGGCTTCGCCGTCGAGCCGGTCGGCGCCGCGGCCGAGACCCGCGGCGATGTCGTCGAGGTGGCCTACCATCCGGGCGTCACCGATCCGGTAGCCGACGAGATCCTCCGCTCCGCGAGGGAGCTGGGCGTGGCGGGCGCCGAGGCCGCCGCCACCGGCCAGCGCTATGAGATACTCTGCCG
>JAJTBU010000229.1 GCA_021286735.1 bacterium | reverse complement strand
AGAACGGCTCCGTATACGGAAAGCATTCGGGATTCTGCCTCGAGACGGAGCAGTACCCGGACGCACCCAACCGGCCCGATTTCCCCTCCTGCATCCTCGAGGCGGGAGAAACGCGGTCCGATACGACAAAATACTGCTTTTCAATATGTAAGTAGTATATTTTTTTACAACAGGCGGCCGCCTCGGGAAGGTTTCCCGGACGGCGCCGCCGGAATACCGCAAGGAGAACGCGATGCTCGAAGAACTCGCCAAACCGATAACGGACCTGCAGGCTGAGATTGTCGATATATGGGGGCGTCTTTGACGCCGATGCCCTCGATCGCACGGTAAAGGAAAAGGAAAAGCTCACCGAGGCGCCCGATTTCTGGAATGATTCGGCGAAGGCGGGAAAACTCTTCGCGCAGATAAAGCAGATAAAAGACCGGGTCGCCACTTGGCGCTCGCTGAACACGGATGTCGAATCCCTGCGGGAATTCTACGAACTCGCGCTGACCGAGCAGCAGAACGATCTCGAGGGGGATCTGCGGACGTCGCTCGACGACATCCGGAAACGCTTCGACGCCGCGGTGGCCCTCGAGCTGCTCTCGGGAGAGGCGGACCAGTCCGACGCCTTCGTGGCGATACACGCCGGCTCGGGAGGCACCGAGGCCTGCGACTGGGCGGGCATGCTCCTCCGGGCCTATACCCGCTGGGCTGAGCGCAGGAACTTCAAGACCGAGGTGGTCGACATCCTCGAGGCTGAAGGGGGCATCAAGTCCGCCACGATCCAGATCAGCGGCGCCTACGCTTACGGCCTTCTGCGGGGCGAGAGCGGGGTCCACCGCCTGGTCCGCATCTCTCCCTTCGACGCCAATGCGCGCCGGCACACCTCCTTCGCCTCGATTTACGTGCTGCCGGTCTTGGACGACTCGATCAATATCGAGATCCGCCCCGAGGATATCCGCATCGACACCTACCGCTGCGGCGGCGCCGGCGGCCAGAAGGTCAACAAGACCGACTCCGCGGTGCGCATCACGCACCTCGCCACGGGAATCGTCGTAACCTGCCAGAACGAGCGGAGCCAGTACAAGAACAAGGACGTAGCCTTCAGCGTCCTCCGCTCGCGGCTCTACGAATACTACCGGCAGGAAAAGGAAAAGGAGAACGCCAAGTTCCAGAACGACAAGAAGGAGATAGCCTGGGGTTCCCAGATCCGCTCCTACGTATTCCAGCCATACACGATGGTGAAGGACCATCGCACGAAGTTCTTCGTGGGCAACGTACACGCGGTGATGGACGGCGACTTCGATCCCTTTATCGAAACCTACCTGCGCTGGAAGTGGAAGGGCGGCGTTCAGACCGAGGTCTCCGACGGCGACGATGAGGAGCTGTAAGGATAGGATCCGAATCATGGCCAGGCCGGGCGTCCTCTGCCTCCTGGTGGCCCTGGGGGTGGGAAGGGCAGGCGCGGCCGACCTTCCGGGATCGACCGCCGCCGCGCCCCTGCCGTGGACGCTTGCGGTAGCGCTTTTCTCCAAGGTGGAACCGGCGGCGCTCGCGAAAACCGCGGCGCCCGATTTCTCTCTTGGGGATGCGGCGGCGATGTCCGCATCGGCCTCGCGCGACGCTCTTGCCGCCACGATGCCGAACCTGCTTCGCCCGGCGCTCTCCCCCCTGCCGGACAGGAGGGACGCTAAAGGCCCAGGGCGCCCGGCTACGCTCTTCGACGCCTCTGCCGCCGCCAACGGTCGCCCCGCCGCGCCCTTTGTCGACCTCGCGCAGATGGCCGATTCGGGCGGCACGGCCGAAACTGGAAAGAAAACCTGGGACGGCCTTGTCGCCGGCTTTTATGCCCTTGCCGGGGACTCGATCGATTGCCGAGTTCTTTTATTCGAGGCGGGGGCGGCCACGGCGAGCCGCGCGCTCTCCTGGCGGGGCGATATCGGCAGCCTGGACCTTTTCGCCGAGGCGCTTCTTCCCCCGATCGTCTCCTGGCTCGCGGGGAAGGATCTGGGAGTCGTCGACTTTTTGCCAGTGCCGGGAGCCGGGGCCCCGCTCTCCATCACCATGGAGACCGCCGGCCAGGCTGGAACGGTGAAGGGAAGCCGACTCTTTATCGCGGCCCCGGGCGACTACGATCTCCGCATCGAGCGAAACGGATACGCGCTCCGCTCCCTGCGGATCGGCGACGCGCGGCCGGGTTCGTACCGCCGGGAAACGGTGGCGCTCGAACCGGCGGCGGCGCCCCCCGCCGAGGTTTCCCTGGCGGGGGCCTCCTCGATCCTGGCATGGGGCGGGCGCGATGAATTCAGCCGGATTGAAAAGCGCTACAGGTCGGCGCTCGGGCGTTTTGTCGCCAGCGTTCCCTTGACGGCGATAGCCCTCGGCGTTTTCTTCTCCTACAGCGAGGCGCGCGCGAGGGGGGCGGCGAGCGACGCCTCATATTACGCGAGCGGCGCTGGCGCCGCCGCGGCGGTAGGATTGAGCCTCGGATTCGTGATTGACTGCGCCGCGGGACTCGCCGACCTCCTGCGGGTTTCGAAATAGCTGGGTACGGCTTCTATATCATGCATTGAATGGAGCTTTAGTATGAATTTTGCCGACAGACTTAAGGCGTTTTTCAAGCGGACCGCGCTCGACGAAGCGGTTTTTGAGGAGCTGACCGACTTGCTCGTCGAAGGTGATATCGGAGCCGCATTTTCGTATGAAATAGTAGACAAATTAAAGGACATCTGCAAAAAAGAGAAGATTTCCGATCTCGAAACGGCGCGAAAGACGCTGAAAGACATTCTGAAGGCCTATACGCTGCGCAAGGAATTCTCGCTCGACCCGAACCGACTCACCGTCGTGCTCCTCCTCGGCGTCAACGGCGTCGGCAAGACGACCTCCTGCGCAAAGCTCGCCGTTTGGGCCCGCGAGCAGGGGGCGCAGAATATCGTCCTCGCCGCGGGAGACACGTTCCGCGCCGCGGCGGTCGACCAGCTCAAGATCCACGGCGAGCGCACGGGCGTTAGGGTCGTCGCCCAGGGCCAGGGCGCCGACTCCGCCGCGGTGCTGTGGGACAGCATCGAAGCGGCCGGCGCCAATCGCCCCGGTCTCGTCATCGCCGACACCGCCGGCAGGATGCATACGCGGCAGGATCTCCTGAAGGAGCTGGAGAAGATGGACCGCATCATCTCGCAGCGCGCGCCCGGCGCCGCCTACAGCAAGCTCCTCGTCCTGGACTCCACGACGGGGCAGAACGGTATGCGCCAGGCCGAGACCTTCCACGAGGCCGTCCACCTCGATGGCGTCATTTTGACAAAGCACGACTCCACCGCCAAGGGCGGCATGGTCTTGAGCCTGGCGCGGCAATACGGCCTCGCCACGCTCTTTGTCGGCACCGGCGAAGGCTACAAGGATTTCGCTCCCTTCTCGGCCGAGCGATTCCTAGACGATTTCATGGGGCAGTGAGGCTTTGACCGCGCGTTCCCTGCTGTTCGCCGCCACTCGCTGGGGCTTCTCGAGCCGCCGCCGGATGTCGCTGAGCGCCATGATCCTCGCCAGCGCCGGCATCGCGGCGGGCGTCACCGCCCTCATCGTCGTTCTCGGCGTCATGGGCGGCCTGCAGCAGGGCTATATCGACTCGATCCTCGAGATTTCCAGCTTTCATTTGCGAGCATCCCTGGGCCAAGAGTGCCCGCCCGCGACGCTGGAGGCGATCCGCTCGCTGCCCGGCGTATCGTCCGCCCTCCAGTTCAGGGAGACCCATCTTCTCGCGACGGGCCCCTCGGGGGCCACGCTCACCTTGAATGTGCGCGCCCTTCCCGCGGGTTCGGAGCGCGACGATCCTTCCCTTTTCGCCGCCCTGGGCCTTCCCCGGAGGGCGACGTTGCCGCAGCGCGGGGCGATCGTCCTCGGCAAGGAAGCGGCCGCCTCCCTCGGCGCCGAGCCGGGGGCGGAGGTGGAGCTGCTCGGCATGAGCCAGAGCGCCGAGGAAGGCGTCGTGCCCGTAAAGGCGCGCACGCTCGTCGGCTCGACCTTCAGCTCCGGTTACTACGAATTCGACGCCGGACTGGGTTTTGTCGCGCTCGAAGAGCCCTCGTCCCTCAAAGAGGCCTTCGCCTCGGCCAGCCCGATCATCGGCATCAAGCTGAAGAACCGATACGCCGATTATCGCGCGGCGGCGGCCGTAGCCAAGGTTTTGCCCGCCGGGTCGGAGATCCTTTCGTGGCGCGATTACAACAGGAGCTTTTTCGGCGCCCTCCGCACCGAAAAGGCCATGATGATGCTGCTCGTCAGCCTTATCTTCATCGTGGTCGGGATCAATATCTTCCATGCGATGCGGCGCGTCATCGCCTCGAAGATGACCGACATAGCGGTGCTCAAGGCATGCGGCGCCACCGATAGGGACATCCGGCTGATCTTCGTCATCGAAGGTCTGGCAGTGGGATTGGCGGGAGCCGCCGCGGGCGCGGCCCTCGGCCTCAGCCTCTGCGCCAACATCAACGGCATTCTCGAGGCCATGGCCGGCTTCCTGCGCTCGATTGCCGGAGCCCTGGCTTCGCTGGGACTCGGTTCG
>JAJTBU010000228.1 GCA_021286735.1 bacterium | reverse complement strand
GCCGGCCATCTGGACCTACGAGCGCATCCGCGACGTCTACGGCGACGTGACGTCCTACCTGAAGCCCTACCGGAACTTCGCCGCCGACGACGACGCGAACGGGCCGGTCTACTTCATCCGCCCCTTGCTCGAGGCGCTCGAGAAGGGAGTCGGCGAGGCGGCGATCGCGCCGGATCTGGCGGGGGAGGTGGGGAAGGCCTGGCTCGATTACGCCCGCGAGGACGTGGGCATGTTCTGGTGGGGAGGCTACGGCCGCAGCACGGAGCATACGGCCTATCTCAACTTGAAGAACGGCATCGGCGCGCCGGAGTCCGGCTCGATGGCGCGGAACGGGCAGATTCCCGCCGAGCAGATCGGCGGTCAGATTTTCATCGACACCTGGGGCCTTGTCTGGCCCGGCAGGCCCGACAAGGCGGCGGAGTACGCGGCCGCGGCCGCCTCCGTCTCCCACGACGGCGAGGGGCTGAACGGCGCGCGCTTCATCGCGGGCTGCATCGCGGCCGCCTTCGTGGAAAAGGACATCGGCGCGGTGGTCGAGGCGGGGCTCGCCCTCCTGCCGCCGGGCTCGAAGTACGGCGAGGTCGCCCGGGCCGTGATCGCCTTCCACGGCGAGCATCCCGGAGACTGGCGGCCCTGTCAGGAGTACCTGATCCGCGAGTGGGGCTACGACAAGTGGCCCGGGCTCTGCCACATCATCCCGAACGCAGGCGTCTGCGTCCTCGCGCTTCTCTACGGGGCGGGCGACTTCGCGCGCACGGTGGAGATCGCGACGATGTGCGGCTGGGACACCGACTGCAACGCCGGCAACGTCGGCACGATCGCGGGTGTGCTCTACGGGCTCGCCGCCATCCCCGAGCGCTACCGGAAGCCTATCAACGACGGCATCGTGCTCTCAGGGCTCCCCGGCTCCCTCAACATCCTCGACATTCCGACCTTCTCGCGCAGGCTCTGCGCGGCGGGCTTCAGGCTGGCGGGCGAAGCCGTGCCCGGGGACTTGGCCGCCGCCCTCGCGCGCGGCGACGGCGAGAAAGCATTTGATTTCGACTTCAGCCTGCCCGGCTCGACCCACGGCCTGCGGGTGTCCGATCCCGTGCAGTTCGCGGCGGTCCACCGCGAGGGCCTCGGTTCGGGGGCGGGCGAGGACGGCGCGGCGGATGCCGGCGGCGCGGCGAAGAGCGGCGCCCCGGGCAACGCCCTGGAATTCCGCTTCGAGCGCCTCACCCGCGAGATGTCGGGCAAGCTTTACTTCAAACCCTTCTACCGGCGCGCCGATTTCGACGATGAGCGATACAGCCCCGTCTTTTCGCCCGTCGCCAGGCCCGGCCAGAAGGTGCGGATACGCTTCCGCCTGGAGCGCTGGGAGGGGCAGAGCATCGGCGTCGAAGGTTACGTCCGCGACACCTTCACGAAAGAAGACGTCGCCGCCACGACGGCGATTTTCCCCGAGGAAGGCAAGGTCTACTGGCTCGAGTTCGCGATCCCCGACGTGGGCGGCGCCTCGGTCGACGAGATCGGCCTCAAGCTGACGAGCTTCTCCGGCAAGGGCAAGCGCGATTCCGGCAGGCTCCTGGTCGACCGCTTCTCGGTCGGAGGCCCGGCCCGCTATTCGATCGACATCGCCGCGCAGGCGGTCGAGTTCGGCTGCGTGACGCCCTTCTCCCACGACGGGGGTTCCTGGTCCATCGAGGGCGGCAGGCTGCAGCTGATGACGCCGGTCAGGGCCTTCTCCTACACGGGCGGCCACGCCGTCCGGGACCAGCGCGTCTCGGCGCTGGTGACACCCCTCGCCGGAGGGAGCCACCTCCTCGTCGCCCGGTCGGCCGGAGCCATGCGCGGCTACTTCGGCGGCTTCGACGGCGCGGGCCGGGTGGCGATCTGGCGCAACGACTTCGGGATGGACCAGATCGCGGGCGGCGCCTTCGCCTGGGAAGCCGGCCGCGATTACCGGCTCACCCTCGAGGCGATCGGCGACCGGCTCAGGCTGCTCGTCGACGGCGCGGCCGTCCTCGAGGCTGAGGACGCGGCGCTCTCGTCGGGCATGGTCGGCTGCGGGGCGCTGAGCGCCTCCAGAACCCTCTTCGGCCCCTTCGAAATCGAGGAACTCTGATGGCCGCCGAGCGCTATTCCGCCGGGGCCAAGGCCAAGTCCGACTGCCTCGTCGCCTATGAAAGAGGGGATGCGCCCCTCGAGGTCGCGGTCAAATCCAGCGTCGGCGCGCTTTTCGGCGCGGCGATCGCGGCGGCGGTTCGGCGCGTGGCCGCGGAGTTCGGCGCTGACCGAGGCCGCCTCGAGATCGAGGACGACGGCGCCCTGGACAGCGCGATAACGGCGCGCACAGAGGCCGCCCTCCGCAAAGCGGGTTTCGCGAGGGCCGCGCCGAGCGCCATTGTCGCGGGCGCGGCGCTGACGGCTGCCGCGGTTGCAGCGCCGTCCGCGGAACAGGCAACGGCCGCGGTTGCGCCAGCGGCCGCGGGCGCGGCGACAGCCGCCGCTTCGCGCGAACCCTCACCGCGGGACAGACCTCGCCGCGCCAGGCTCTACCTGCCGGGCGACCAGCCCCATCTCGCGATCAACGCGGGGCTCTTCGGCGCCGACTGCCTCATCTTCGACCTCGAGGACGCGGTGGCCGAGGAGCGCAAGTTCGACGCGCGCATCCTCGTCCGCGTCGCCCTGGAGCGGGGCGTCATGCTCGAATCGAGCGAAGTCGCCGTGCGCGTAAACCCGCTTTCCGGGCCCTATGGCGCCGACGACCTCGCGGAGATCGTGCGGGCGCGCCCCCAGGCGATCATCCTGCCGAAGTGCGAATCGGCGGCCGACGTGGCCGCGGCAGACAGCGCGATCGGCGCCCTGGAGGAGGCGGCGGGAATGCCGCACGGCTTCGTCCGACTGATGCCACTGGTCGAAACGGCCGCCGGCGTGCTCCAGGCGGCCGCGATAGCGGCCGCCTCGCCGCGCAACGTCGCCCTCTGCTTCGGCCGCGAGGACTTCTCGCGCGATATCCGCGCCGTGCCGTTCGCGCCGGGCGCCGACCTGGCCGCGTCCGCCGCGCCTCCGAACGCCGCGGCGCTCCAAGGCGCCGCCATGCTGCAATCTGCAGCCGCGGCGCCCGCCGCCGCCCCGACAGGCTTCGGCTTCGCGGGGATCCCAGGCGCGGAATCTTTCCTCGCCCGCCAGATGATCGTGCTCGCCGCCCGAGCGGCCGGCATCGACCCGCTCGATTCCGTGTTCGCCGACGTCGAGGACGAAGCCGGCCTGATCCGCTCCTGCGCCGAAGCGCGCGCCCTGGGTTTCGCGGGCAAGGGCGTCATCCATCCCGTCCAGATTCCCGTCGTCCTCAAAGCCTTCCGCCCGACCGACAAAGAGGCGGCGCGCGCGGAACGCATCGTCGCGGCCTTCGACGCAGCCGTTGCCGAAGGCCGCGGCGCGATATCGGTGGACGGCGCCATGGTGGACGCGCCCGTCGCCGCCAAGGCCCGCGCGCTCCTCGCGCAGCACAGGGGGGAAGCCTGATGAAGTGGATCACCAACGCCGCGGGGCGCTCCGTGCCCGCCGAGATCGGCGGCCGCACATTAAAGCCCTACGCCGGCGCACATGCGGCCGCCGCCTCTCAAGCTGCCGCGCTCCCTGCGGCGCTCAGGCCGTTGCCCGCGCGGGGCAGGCCGGACAAGCTCGTCGCCTCCTGGGACGAACTCCTAGACCGCCTCGATCTCCGCGACGGCGCGACGATATCGTTCCACCACCATCTGAGGGACGGCGACCACATCGTCGCCGAAGTCGTCTCGCGCCTCGCCGCGCGGGGCCTGCGCGGCCTCACCATCGCGCCGACCGCCCTCTTCCCGACCCACGACGCCCTCCTGCCCTTCATCCGCTCGGGCGTCATCGCCGCGGTCGAAGGCTCCATGAACGGCGCGATCGGCGCCGCCTGCTCGCGGGGCGAGATCGAAAAAACCTGCGTCCTGCGCTCCCACGGCGGACGCCAGCGGGCCATCCAGGAGGGCGAGCTTTTGATAGACGCGGCCTTCATCGCCGCGCCCTGCGCAGACCCCTTCGGCAACGCGAACGGCCTGTACGGCAAGTCGGCCTGCGGTCCCCTGGGCTACGCGCTTCCCGATTCGGAGCGCGCCCGGCAGGTCGCCGTCGTCACCGACGGTCTCGTGCCCTATCCCTGCCAGCCCTGGTCGATCAAAGGCGGCAACGTCGACTACGTCCTCCAGGTGGAGAGCATCGGCGACCCCGAAAAGATCGTCTCGGGCACCACCAGGCTCACCCGGAGCCCTACCCAGCTCCTCATCGCCGACCTCACCGCCCGCTTCATCGAAGCCGCCGGCCTCATGAGGGAAGGCTTCTCCTTCCAGGCGGGGGCGGGCGGCATTTCGCTCGCCGCCACGGTCTCGCTCGCCGCCAGGATGCGCGCCGCGGGCGTCAAGGCCTCCTTCGCCCACGGCGGGGCGACGAAGATCCTCGTCGACCTCCTGAACGAAGGCCTCCTCGGCTCCATCGTCGACCTGCAAAGCTTCGACCTCGACGCCGTGCGCCCCTGCGCCTCGAATCCGCGCCACAT
>JAJTBU010000227.1 GCA_021286735.1 bacterium | reverse complement strand
CCGATGCCTTGATGCTTTCCTTCGCGGTGTTCCCGACCATGTAGGTGATCCTCGCGGGTCCGGATACCGCCTTCAGGACATTCACGCCGCTGAAGAGAAGCCCGATTCCCTTCACCGAAAGGGCGAGGGTGTTCCAGGTTTCGGAGGCTCCCTTTGAGACCGCGCCGGCGAAGGACGACGCCTTGTCGGTGCGGCTCACCGCGGCGAAGCCAATGCCGAGATTGGGCTGGCCGCTTTTGTCGTAGGTGAGGACGAGGGGCTCCTCGATGGACGAGCCGCCGCGGAGGGCGGTCAGGGTGGCTTTCTCCGGCCTGGCGGCGAGCGCTGCGGCGAGCCCGATCGAATTCTCGACCGGAGCGCCGTTGACCGCCGTTATCCTGTCGCCGGGCAGAATGCCGGCTATGCCAGCCGCGCCCTGCGGGTCGACCTGCGCGACCACGGGATCGATCCAGGCATAGATGCCGATCAGCCCCTGGCCCGAACTCTTGTCGAGGCGCGGCGTCACGGGCAGGGCGATCGTCTGGCCGCCGCGCCTGACGACGATATTGAGCCGCTTGCCGGGGTTGAAGCCTATGGCCTGCTGGAGATCGGAGTAGTCGCGCACCGGCGCGCCGTCGATCGAGACGACGAGGTCCCCCGACTTGAGGCCGGCGACGTTGGCGGGATTGTCGGCAGCCGCGCCGGAGTAGGAGGCGACATCGCTGGCCAGTATGATCCGGTTCGGCGCGGTCTGGACGGTGACGCCGACCAGCGACACCGCGATGAAGAGCAAAACCGCGAGGATGACGTTGGCCAGAGGACCCGCGATGAGGATGATCATCCGTCGCCACGGCGCGACGCCGTAGAAGGTGCCTTTTTCGGCGGGAATGTGGGGGAGCTGCTTCTCCAGGGCTTCCTTGAAGGCTTCCTCGCCCTTCATCCGGCAGAAGCCACCGAGGGGGAAGGCCGAGATGCGCCAATCGGTCCCGCGCCGCTTGAAGCCGGCGAGCCGCGGCCCCATGCCGATGGAGAACACTTCGACCTCCACTCCGACGGCGCGCGCCGCTAGGAAGTGGCCGAATTCATGGATCACGACGACGAAGGAAAGGCCGAGGAGGCCGAGGATGATAGTCAGCATTCATACTCCGAGACTGCGAGCTTTGCCAGGCCGCGCGCCCTGGCGTCGTGGTCAAAGATACTGCCGACGTCGGGAACAGGCAAAGCCCAGTCCGCCTCGAGAGCGCGGGCCACGACGGCGGCGATCTGCGTGAAGCGCAGCCGGCCCTCCTCGAAAGCCTGCACGGCGATCTCGTCGGCGGCGTTGTAGGCGATGGTCGCCGCCTCGCCGACTCGCACGGCGCGGCGCGCGAGATCCAGCATGGGGAAGCGCGCCGTATCCGGCTCCTCGAAGTGGAGGGTCTTTCCGGCGAGGTCGAGGACGCCGAAATCGGCGGCGACCTCCTCCGGCCAGTTGAGGGCGATGTTTATCGGCAGCCTCATGTCGGGCGCCGAAACGTGGGCGTAGAGCGCGCTGTCGACGGTGCGCACCAATGCGTGGACCAGGCTTTCGGGGTGGATGAGCACTTTGACGCGCTCCTCGGGCATGCCGAAGAGCCGCACCGCCTCGATGAGTTCGAGCCCCTTGTTGGCGAGCGTCGCCGAATCGATGCTGATTTTGCGGCCCATATTCCATACGGGGTGATGGGCGGCCTCGTCGGGGCTTATCCGCTCCAGCTCGCCGAGGCTGCGCGAGCGGAAGGGGCCTCCCGAGGCCGTGATCGTCAGTTCGGATACCGAGGACTTCCCTATGCGCCTTACCAGCTGGAAGAGGGCCGCGTGCTCCGAGTCGACGGGAATGATGGCCAAGCCGCGCTCAGCCGCCAGGGCGGCGAGGTGGCTGTAGCCCATGACGACCGATTCCTTGTTCGCCAGGGCCAGGTTGTCGCCGGCGGAGAGTGCCTCGATAGAGGCCAGGAGGCCAGCCGCCCCGGCGATGCCGTTGACGACGAGGTCGGCTTCCGTCTCCCGGAGGAGCCCGATCGATGCTCCCGGTCCGGCAAAGCGGAAGCTCTCATCGCCAGCCGTGGCGGCGTCCAGGGCGAGGGCCGCGCCGGGAAAGCGCCGGCCCTCGGCGGCGAGCGCCTCAGCGTTCCTGCCCGCCGACAGTCCGGCGACGACGAATCGCCCGGGCTCCGCCGCGTTGGCCCGCTCGACGCAGTCGATCGTCTGGCGGCCTATCGAGCCCGTGGCGCCGAGGATGATGAGCCTTGTGGATTTCATGGCGGCGCCCTCAACCCAGGCTAGGGAAGAATCCCATGAAGGCGGCGATGATCACGAAGGCCGGGGCCGAGAAGAGGAGGCTGTCGAAGGAATCGAGGATGCCGCCGCGGCCGGGGACCAGGGCGCTGGAATCCTTGACGCTCGCCGATCGCTTGAGGGCGCTCTCCACGAGATCGCCCAGGATCGTCGTGCAGGCGGTCGCCAGGCCGAGCGCGAGCGCGCCCAGGATCGACCCGTAGCCGGCTTCCGGGAAAAGGGCGAATGAAAGGGCTCCCGCGGCGATCGAACCCGCGAAGCCGCCGACGAAGCCCGCCAGGCTCTTGCCGGGCGAAACGGCGACGATGCCGCGCTTTCTGCCGAGCGAGACGCCGACGAGCCAGGCGAGGCTGTCGTTCCCGAAGGTCATCAGCGCGAAAGTCAACACGGGCGCGACGGATTGGCCGAAGCAGGAGGTGATGAAGACCAAGAAGGCTCCCAGCACGCCGCAGTAGAAGAATACGAAGAGGGAAGCCGAAATCCTCGCGAGGAGGAAGGGGAATTCATCGGCTTTCGCGAAGGCGAAGGGGGCTATGGACGCCAGGCTCCCGATGGCGGCGGCCGCGAGCAGGCATTCGAGCGGACTCGGGGCCGCGGGGAACAGCGCGGAGAAGGCGGGCGACGCGTAGGCCACGAGGCTCGCGCCGATCGACAGCGCCGTCAGATAGGGCCTCGATACGAAAACGCCCTTCGCGGCGAAGAGGGATATGGCCTCCCTCGCGCCGAGCGCCTGAACGACGAGGATGACGGCGAAGAGGAGCGCGTTGCGGCCGAAGGATGCGAAGACGACGGCAGCGACAAAGGCCGGTATCCCTAAGAAGAAGACCATGAGGCGCTGAACCGTGTTCTTCGTCATTTCGTTCCTCCGAAGCGCCGGTCGCGGGAAGCGTATTCCTCCAGCGCCGCCTTCAGTTCCGCTTCGCCGAAGTCCGGCCAGAGGCAATCGGAGAAGTAGAGTTCGGAATAGGCGGACTGCCAGAGCAGGAAGTTGGAGAGCCGCAGTTCCCCGCCCGTCCTTATGATGAGGTCGGGATCGGGAATCTCGGGATGATCGAGCCCGTTCCTGAAGGCCGCCTCGCCGACGGCCGCCCCCGCCGACAGCTGTCCCGCGCCGGCGAGCCTGGCCATCGCGCGCAGTATCTCATCCCGGCCGCCGTAGTTGATGGCGAGGTTGACGACCATGCCGGTAAAGCCTGCGGTGTCGCGCGCCACCGAGTCGATCTCCGCCAGGATGTCGGCGGAGAGGCCCTCGCGCCTGCCTGAATGGACGACTTTGATCTTGTTCTGACGATAGAAATCCAGCTCGGCGGCGAGGTGGTTCTTTACGAGGCCCATGAGGAAGCCGACCTCTTCGTTCGCCCGCTTCCAGTTTTCGGTGGAAAAGGTATAGAGGGAAAAATACTTGACGCCGAGGCGCGCCGCCGCGGCGACCGTCCGCTTGGCGGCGGTCAATCCCTGCCGATGGCCTTCGGTGCGAGGAAGCCCGCGCGCCGCCGCCCATCGGCCGTTGCCGTCCATTATGACGGCGACATGTGTCGGGACCATGATCAGACTTCCATGATCTCTTTTTCTTTTTCCTCGAGTACTTTGCCGATCTGGGCGATATAGCTGTCGGTGAGCTTCTGGAGGTCGTCCTCTTCCTTCTTGATCAGGTCCTCGGGGACTCCGCCGGCGGTCTGCTGCTTCTTGAGGTCCTCGAGGCCGTCGCGCCTGATGTTGCGGATGGCCACGCGGGACTGCTCGGCGGTGGCTTTGGCCGACTTCACCAGCTCCTTGCGGCGCTGCTCGGTGAGGGGGGGGATGGCGATGCGGATGACTTTGCCGTCGTTGGACGGATTGAGGCCAAGCTCGGATTTGAGGATGGCCTTCTCGATCTCGCTGAAGAGCGTGCGGTCCCAGGGCTGAACGACGATGAGCCGCGCCTCAGGCACGGAGACCGTGGCGACTTGGGAGAGCGGGCTCTTCTGCCCGTAGTAATCCACCCGGATTTTGTCGAGAAGGGCGGGGGACGCGCGGCCGGTGCGCAGGCCGTTGAACTCGTCCTTCAAGGACGCGACCGTCTTCTTCATGCGCTCTTCGCACGCAGTTTTTACCGATTCCATAGTTCCTCCCCTCGCGAAAAAGAAGTGCGGAGCGGCCTGTGCCGCTCCGCCTTGTCACAATAGAAGATGGCCGGGAACCGCTTAGGCGGACTCGCCCACCTTGATGTACGAATAGCTGTCGATGGAGAAATCCGTGCCGGTCGCTTTCTTGACGGCGGCCAGGGCGGCGGCCACGC
>JAJTBU010000226.1 GCA_021286735.1 bacterium | reverse complement strand
GGGATCGCGCAGCAGGCCGCCGAACCAATCGGCGTAGAGGGCGAACCATCCTTCGGGGTCCCTCACGTCGCGGCCGCCGATGGCGCCATAGTCCGAGTTGCCCGCCGAAAGGTCGAAATCCCAGACGGGCCCCATCGTCAACTTCCCGCCCCTGGCGCGGGAGAAGAAGACGCTGGACAGGAACATCGAATCCTGATTCTTGAAGAGTTCCTCCAGGATGAGCCAGTCGATGAAGGAATCCACATCGATATACCGATCGTAGCCCTCGCCCGCGAGGATGGCCCGCTCCGCCTCCGCCACGAAGGCGGCGATATGCTCGCGCTGGGCGGGGCTGGCCTCGCCGGCGTCGGGCGTCTTGAACTCGAACTTCAGGCCCGAGGGGCTGACGAAGTAATCCTTGCCGAGGACTCCCCCCTGGGCAGGCAAGTCTATCCTCATGTTCACTTCGAGGAAGAACGAAGTGCCCGGGCTCTCGTCCGGCTTCTCGATGGCCACGCGCCCCGCCCCCGTCTCCACCTGCTCCCCCAAGCCGTATATGCCCTCGTATCGCCCGTTGAGAACGAGGACGACGGGGTATTGGGCGGGCGTGAACTTCAGGCCCTGCAGGGATGAGGCCGCCGCGAAGGCGACGGAGTTGCGCATCAGGCTCTTGTCGGCGTAATTCGCCAGAAGCACCCATTTCTTGGCCTTGGGCAGGCCGAGGAGGGGCGCCGCCTCGTCCAGCGTGAAGCGGTAGGGTTTCTTCGGCATGTCCCAGGTGGAGTTGCCCCGCCCTCGGATCTTCATCGGCGAGGGAGCCAGGGGCTCCGATCCGCGCGCCGAGCCGCGCGTGACCGCGACGCGGCCCTTGACCCAGTCGGTCTTGGTCAGGATCGGGGCTTCCTTCTCGGTCCACAGGTACACCGTGGGGATCGGCGGCTCGGCGATATCGAGCGCATAGACGCGGGCGCGGCCGGCGCGGTCGACAAGCTCCAGGCTGCGCAGGCTCCCCAAGTCCAAGGGCTTCTGCCAGGAGAGTTTTTGGCCTCCACCCATCAAGGTGCCGCCCGACACCTGCCACTCGCCCCACACGAGGGGTGAGGTGCCGCCGGGAAGGCGCGCGCGGATGACTCCCGAGTCCTTTCCCTCCGCCACCTCGCAGCGGATGGGCGGTACCGCGGCAAAGTCGTTTTCCGCCTCGACGATTTCGAAGCTGACGATTCGCGCGGTGCCGCCGCCCGCCGCGGAGTCGGGCGCGGCGGCGGTCGCGCAGGACCACGCGGCGCAGAGGGCCAGGGCAACGGCGAGCCCGGCGAGAGAATGGAAAACGCGGGCGGGGCGCGGGCTGGCGGCGCGCATCATGGGTGTGCCTCCATAGGGCTGAGGTCGAGAGCGGGACGCACCGGGGCGTCCCGCTCTGCTTCTTCGTTCGCCGCCGCGACTCCGGCGACGATCGCGGCCACCTGCGCCATGGCGATCTTCGCCTCCTTGAAATCGAGCAGCATCCAGTCGTGCACCATGTGCTCGAATTCGTAATAGGCGAGGCGGGCGCCCTTCTCCTGGCAGGCGTCCCTGAAGCGGCGGCAGTCGGCTGCGAGGATATCCTTGGTGCCTATGAAGAGGTGCATCGTCGGCAGATCGTCGAAAGCGCCGTAGAGAGGGCTGAGAAGGGGCTTTCGGGGATTGGCGCCGCGCGCCCACGATTCCCCGGCCACGACGAGCGCCTCCCTGTTGAGGAAGGGATCCTCCCTGTCGATCGCCGCGATGCGCGGGTTGCTCATCGTTATGTCGAGCCAGGGCGACAGCAGGACCAGCGTTTCGGGCGGCGGCAAGCCCTCGTCGCGGAGGTACATGGCGAAGCCGAGGGCGAGGCCGCCGCCGGCCGAGTCGCCCATGAGGACGATCTTCGGCCGGGGCTGCCGCTCGAGCAGGGTCAGGTAGAGGCGGCGCAGCATCCGGTAGGCGTCGGCGTAGCAGTGCTCGGGGGCGAGCGGATAGTCGGGCGCCACGACGCGGCAGCCAGTTTTCTCGACGAGCTTGGCGAGAAAGCGCCAGTGGGGGTGGGTGGCGTTGACCACGTAGGAGCCGCCGTGCAGGAAAAGCACGGTCGGGGAGCCCCCGAAATCTTCGGCGACATCGGGGCAGGAGGGCTCCTCGATCGCCGAAACGGTATCGGGGTCGCAGGGGTCGAGGTCGGGAGCCGTCCCGGAGGCGGCGCCGATCAGCGACGCGCCCTTCAGGATGTTCGCCGCGAAGGTGGCGGGAAGCGCCGGGCCGGGCTTCGGCGCGATCTCGTGCGCGTAGCGCCCCGCGACTTCGAAACGCGAGACGTGGAAACGCCGCCCGAGATGCTCCGGCGGCGCCGGGCTCCTGATGCCCCGGGAGTAGTCCCTCACCTTGAAGTTCGCCGGCTTGGGTTCCTGGGAGTCCTTTACCTTTGCCGCCCAGAGCATCTTTTCGTAGACGAGGCTATTGAAGCTCGGGGCCTCGGTGTAGCGAAAGATCATACGTACCGCCTATCGTCAATCTTAACGGTACGAGGGCCCCGGCGCTAGCGGGGAAGGCGCCGGCGCAAAAAAAGGGGCGCGCGGCCGGAAGGCCGCGCGCCCCTTTTTATCGGTGCCCGACTTAGAGGGAAGCGGTGAAGCCGGCGGCTTCGAGGCTGGCCTGGAGCTGGGCGATCTCGGCCTTGAGGGTGGTGAGCTGATCCCTGGCGGCGGCGTAGTCCTGGGCATCGTTCGCGGCGACGGCCGTGGCGATGGCGGTTTCCTCGGCGGCTACCTGGGCGGTGACGGCTTTCACGTCGATGCCGGCCTTCTTGGCCTTCCTGGCGTCCTTGGCGGCGGCGGCGGACTCGGCCTTGACGGTCGCGAAGGCGGCCTGGACATCGGTGACGAGGGTCGCGGCTTCGTTCTTCACGGTCTCGACGTTAGCGACGGCGGCATCCTTGGCCTTGGTGGCGGTTTCGAGAAGGGTTTTGACAAGCGCGGTCGTCTGCTTGTAGTCGAGCTCTTTCTGGGGAAGCTGGGCGGCGCAGGAGACGACGAGGGCAGCGACGAGAACGAGAGCAACTACCTTAAGGTACTTCATAAGAGAGAACCTCCGAAAAGCATTGTTGCAGGAAACGGCAAGGGGGCACACACGATGTCTCATTCTTGCCTTTTTCCTCAGCAACGGCGTCATTCTCGGTTTTTAATGCTTTTTTGTCAATATATGCGACAAATCACAACGGTTGCGATGTTTTCATAAATAGTATTGGCACCATGACTTGCAGCCTCGCACAAGAATCGCGCGTTTTATGGCCTTATTTTTCCGAAGGCTCGCCAGGCTCTCCCTGGGCCCGCTTAGGCCCGTCGATGGGAAGCCGAAGGATGAAGCGCGAACCCTCCCCCGCCCAGCTCTCGGCGGCTGCCGTTCCGCCGCGCGCCACCGCGATATGCCGGACGATGGCGAGGCCCAATCCGGTGCCCCCGGACTTGCGGTCGCGCGACTTGTCGGCGCGATAGAAGCGCTCGAAGATGCGCTCAAGGTCGGGGGCCGGAATGCCGGGGCCATAGTCCCTGACGCAGAGTTCGACAAAGCAGCCGGCGGTTTTCCCCTCGAGGCGGACGGTCGCGCCCTCCGGCGAATAGCGGACCGCGTTCTCGAGCAGGTTGACGAGGGCCTGCTCCACGAGCCCCGCGTTTGCGTTGAAGCGGACGTCGGGCTCGAGGTCGGAAACGATCTTGACCGATTTCGCGGCGGCCTGGGGCTGGATGGCTTCGGTGGCGGACCCGCAGATTTCGCCGAGGGAACAGGTTTCAAGGTGGAGCCAATCGGCAGGGTCGCGCTCGAGGCGGGCGAGCTGGAGCAGGTCGGAGACGATCCGCTCCATCCTCACCGCGTTGCGCTCGATTATCTCGAGGTATTTCGCTGACTCCTCGCCCGCGGCGCCGGACTGAAGGGTCTCGGTGTATCCCCGTATCAGGTGGATGGGCGTGCGCAGCTCGTGGGAGACGTTGGCGACGAAATCCCTGCGCATGGTCTCGAGTCGCTTCATCACGGAGATGTCGGTGGCGGTGAGCACGACGCCGGGGCGCGCGCCGCCGAGGGGCGAGGCGCTCGCGTGGAGGGTCGTGCCCGCTTTCGCGTAGAGCGACACGTCGCCCGAAACCGGCTTTCCGGCGGCGAGGCAGCGCGAGGCGATGTCGGCGAGCGCGGCTCCGCCCGAGAGCTGGGCCACGGGGGTGCCGACGAGGGCTCCGGCGGCGGCGCCGAACATTGCCTGCGCCGCGGGGTTCGCCTCGACGACACAGAGGTTGGAGTAGCGCTCGCCCAGCTCCTTGGCATCGGCCGCGCGGCGGGTGAGTTCGGTCGCCATCGCGTCGAGAGAGGCGGAGAGAGCGCGCAGCTCGGCGGGAGCCGCGGCGCCGAGCCCCCGATCGCGGGCGCCTCCTGAGGCGGGCGTTTCTGCGCCGGGCGACGCACTCCCCTCGGCGTAGCGGCGCGCCTTGTCCGAAAGCGCCTCCACGGGCCGCGCCAACGCGCCGACAAAGGCCCCGCTCGCGGCGAGGGCGATGAGGGCGGCGGCGAGGGCCACGAAGATGAATATTGTCTTCGCC
>JAJTBU010000225.1 GCA_021286735.1 bacterium | reverse complement strand
ATGGTCTGGAATGCGGCTACGGCCAGATGAAGGTCCTCGAGGGCATCGACCTCGAGGTGGGGACTGAGTCGGTCGGGCTCTTCGGACCCAACGGCGCCGGCAAGACCACCCTCATAGGCGCGGTCCTGGGCCTCAACAGGGCATGGGCCGGGAGCATCGAGCTGGACGGGGAACGTCTGGACGGGACGGAGACCCACCTGGTGGCCCGGAAGGGCGTGGCCCTGGTGCCCCAGGAGCGCGAGCTTTTCCCCGGCATGTCCGTGGAGGACAACTTGCTTCTGGGGGCGGCCTACATCCCCCACGCCAAGGACAAGACGGCGGAGACCCTTGAGTGGGTCTTCCAGCTCTTCCCCATTCTCAAGGAGCGCCGGCGCCAGTTGGCGGGCACAATGTCCGGCGGCCAGCAGCGCATGGTGGCCATAGCCCGTGCCCTCATGTCCAAGCCCAAGCTCCTCATCTTGGACGAACCTTCCCTGGGCCTTCAGCCCTCCATCGTGGCCGAGGTCTTCGAGGTCCTGAAGGAACTCAAGAAGTCCGTCTCCATCTTGGTGACGGAGCAGAACGTGCGCGAAAGCCTCAGGGCCATCGACCGGGGCTATGTCCTGGAGAACGGCAAGATCGTAATCCAAGACACGGCCGAAGGCCTCAAGACCAACCCCCACGTCCTGGCATCCTACCTGGGGCTCTAGGAGGAAGGCGATGCCCGATCTCATGGTCGGTACGACGAGGCTCACGTACGATTTGAGCGGGGAACAAGGCCCCTGCGTGGTCTTCCTCAATGGCATCGCGATGAGCGTCGGCCACTGGAAGCCCATGATCCAGGCCTTGGGCGGGAGCTATCGCTGCCTTAGGCACGACTTCCGCGGCCAGACCCTGAGCGACAAGCCCGAGGGACCCTACAGCTTCGGGCTCCACGCCCGGGACCTGGTCGCCCTCATGGACTTCCTCGGCATCGAGAAGGCCCACATCGTGGGCACGTCCTATGGTTCCGAGGTGGGCATGGCCTTCGCGGCGGACTTTCCGGAGCGCTGCCTCTCCCTAGCGGTGATCGACGGCGTGAGCGAGCTGGACCCCGTGCTGCGGGCGGCCGTCGAATCCTGGAAGGCCACCGCCCTGACCGACCCCGTGGCCTTCTACAAGACCCTCCTTCCCTGGACCTACTCCTCGGCCTACCTTGCCGCCAACGCGGCCACCCTCAAGGCCCGGGAAGAGGCCATGCGGAGCTTCCCCCGGATCTGGTTCGAGGGCTTCACCGCTCTCTGCGACGCCTTTTTTGACATCGACCTGACGCCGCGGCTCAAGGACATCCGCTGCCCCAGCCTGGTCCTGGTGGGCGAGAAGGATCATTGCCCGGGGGATTCCCGGAGCCAGGCTCTCCGTCCTGGAGGGCTTGGGCCACGCCGCCGTCATCGAATCGCCCGAGCTGGTAGCCCGGGCGCTCAAGGATTTTCTGCAAGGAGCGCGATCATGACCGAATCCTTCGTGACCGTCATGGGCCTCTCGATCCACTACCAGGCCGCGGGTGAGGGCAGGCCTCTGGTCTATGTCCACGGCAACACCGGCTCCAGCCTCTGGTTCTCCAAGGTGATGGAGGTCCCCGGCTTCAAGACCTACGCCATGGACCTGCCCAACTTCGGCCGCTCCGATCCCATGCCCGGCCCGGTGGAGATCGGCCGCTACGCCGACTACGTCAAGGGCTTCATCGACGCCTTGGGGCTCGGCTCCCCCCTCGTGGTCGCCCACTCCCTGGGCGGGGCCGTGGCCCAGGCCCTGGCCGTATCCCATCCGGAGAGCTTCTCCGCCATTGTCCTGGTGGACTCCTCCTCTCCCAAGGGGCTCCAGACTCCCAAGGACCGCCACCCGCTCATCGAGGCCATGCGCCAGGACAAGGCTTTCCTGGCCAAGGCCCTGGCGGGAACCGTGCCTACGCTCAAGGACTCGGGCTTCTTCCAGCGCCTGGTGGACGAGGCTGCGCGCATGGCGGCGCCCGCATGGATCGGCAACGCCGAGGCCCTCTCCGTCTTCGACGTTTCCGCCCGAACCCGCTCCTTCTCCAAACCCCTCCTGGTCCTCTGGGGCAGAAGCGACTACATCGTGACCGAGGCCATGGCTCGACAGACCGCGGAGGCATACCCGAACGCTGAACTCCAGATACTGGAGGGCGTGGGACACTCGGTCATCGTGGAGGATCCGGAGCGCTTTTTAGGCATCCTGACCCGCTTCGCGGCCGGCTCGCCGTGATCGTCCCGGGGCATCGGGCGTTCTCCACGGACGCGGATGCCCGGAGCCGCAGCGTCCGGCCGAGCCGCGCGAGGTCCGCGTCTCAAGATACGCATATCGCACCCTGCAAGGAGTAAATCATGTCCAAGGTGAGCATTGTCGGTGCCTGCAACACGAAGTTCGGCAGCTTTGTCCAAAAGAACAAGGAGACGGGCGAGATCACCGATCTCAAGTCGATCTACGAGCTGATGGTCGAGGCCGGCCGGGGCGCCCTGGCCGACGCGGGCGTCGAGGGCAAGGATATCGACGGCGTCTGGCTGGGTACCTGCGCGGGCGGACTCTTCGCGAACCAGGAGCACCTGGCCGCCGCCGCCTTGGCGATCGATCCGGAAGGCCTGCGTTTCAAGTCCATGACGCGCTGCGAGGACGCCTGCGCCTCGGGCTCGGTGGCCCTCTACGACGCCGTCTACGCCGTCGAGGCGGGAAGGGCCAGGATCGCCCTCGTCCTGGGCGTGGAGAAGATGAACCTCCTCAACACCAAGGGCGTCACCCACGCGCTGGCGACCTGCTCCTACTGGCCCGAGGAGGGCGCCGCGGGCATGACCTTCCCCGGCCTCTTCGCCGAGTACGCCAAGGGCTACGCCGCCCGCTACGGCTATTCCCGCGAGGAGCTGGCGAGGATGCTGGCCTCCGTCTCCGCCCTCTGCTACAAGAACGGCCTGGATAACCCGCTGGCGCACTTCGGCAGGGGCGGCCCCTCCGATCGGCTCGGGCTGACCACGGCCGAGGCGATCCTGGCGCTGCCCGAGGAGAAGAACCCGATCATCGCGGAGCCCCTGCGCCTGCACGATTGCTCCCTCGTGACCGACGGCGCGGCGGCCCTCGTCATCATGAGGACGGAGGACGCGAAGGCCTGGGGCGGCAAGAGCGTCCGGATCGCGGGCATAGGGCACGCGAACGAGTACCTGCCCAGCTCGATAAGGAAGAACATGCACGAGCTCGTGGCGGGCAAGGAGGCCGTGCGCCGCGCCTTCGCCGAGGCTGGAATGACGATCGCCGACGTCGACGTGGCGGAGGTGCACGACTGCTTCACGATCAACCAGCTCCTGTGCACGGAGGCCCTCGGGCTCTCGGCCGACGGGCGCGCCGGATTCGACTACATGGAAGGCCGCTTCGGCAGGGAAGATCCGAAATGCAGCGTCAACCTCTCCGGCGGCCTCAAGGCCAAGGGGCACCCCGTGGGTGCCACGGGCGTGTCGATGCACGCCCTCCTCTACAAGCAGCTCGTGGGCGAGCCGATCGGCGCGGCGCCCGCGAAGGGCAGGCCCGAGGTCGCGGTGTCGTTCAACGTCGGCGGCAGCGCTGCCACCAACTGCGTCACGGTGCTGGCGGGGGAGTGAGGGGCGGGGCGGCGCCGAAATCGCCCAACGTTCGGCGCCGCAGCAGCTCGGTGATCCTGCGCCCCGGGGCCACGCCCTGCGGACAGCTCCTGGAACACTCGAAGGCGCGCTCGCAGGCGGCGGCGCCGTCCGGCGCGTCGGCGATGGCGCGCATCGCGATCGCCGACGCGGGGTGCTTGCGCATCTCCCCGGCGGCGGCCGCGAGGGCCGCGGGGCCGACGAATGGCTTCGTCACGGGGCAGGCGGCGGCGCAGATCCCGCATTCGATGCAGGCCTCGAGCCTTTGCGCGCCGGGGCCGTTCTCGGAATCCCGCAGGTAATCGGTGTCGGGCAACGCTTCGAAGAGCGGGCCCGGCCACACGGCGATGTCGCCTATGGCCGCCGCCTTCGCGAGCGGCTCAAGCGTTATGCGGTTCGTTCCGAGATCGCCCAACTTTGCGAGGCACATGAGCCCCGGTTTCCCGTTTATCGTCGCGCCGCAGGTGCCGCAGGAGCCGTGGTGGCAGGAGTGCCGGTAGAGCAGGCCGGGCTCGCGGCCCTTGCGGAGCGTCTCGAGCAGGTCGAGCACCGTCCTGGACGGGTCGGCCTCGACGGAAAAGGCGCGCTCGCGCCCGCCGCTCCTGATGACAAGTTCGTAGGTCATGGCCTTCTCCCGCGGAAATAGTCGCGCCACGAGGGAAGCGCGAAATCCCCGGTGCGGCAGGGGGCCTCGATGCCCGCCTTGGCGCAGAGGATGTCGGCGGTTTTCTCGGCCATGGCGCGCAGGACGGTCGCCTTTCCGCCGATGATGGTGAAGATGCCCCCGGGGCCGCCTTCGAGGCCGTGGTCGAGCACCTGGAAATCGCGGCTAAGGGATCGCCCGACGTCCCCGCCCGAAGCGCTGGCGGCGCCCGCTCCGGCAGGCCCGCCCGCGGCGGCCCCTATCGAAAGCGGCCCGCCCGCGGCGGCCGCGCCCGCCAG
>JAJTBU010000224.1 GCA_021286735.1 bacterium | reverse complement strand
CCTCGTGATGGCGTCCAGGCTCGAGAAGGGTTCGTCGAGGAGGAGGAGGTCGCTGTCAGCCGCCAGGGCCCGCGCCACGGCGACGCGCTGCCGCATGCCGCCCGAGAGCCGCGCGGGGAAGAGCCGCGAGAAGGGTTTTAGTTCGAGCTCTTCGAGAATGGGGGCGATCCTGGCGCGTCGCTGGGCTGGAGGGATGCCCCGCGCGGCGAGGCCGAGCTCGGCGTTGCCCCGGACGCTCTCCCAGGGCAGGAGTCCGTAATCCTGGAAGATGATGGAGGTCTTGGGCCTGATCCTGCCGCCCGGCTCGCCGTCGACGGAGAGCGTCCCGGAATCGGGGACCGCGAGGCCGGCGATGAGGCGCAGGAGGCTCGACTTGCCGCAGCCCGAGCGCCCGACGATGGCCGTGACGGCGCCCCGCTCGAACGTCGCGTCGATGCCGGAGAGGACGGGGATCGTCCTTCCCTTGACTGCGTAGGAAAAGTTGAGGTGCTCGAGCCTTACCATCGGATCGGGGCTTAGAAGCCTTCGATCGGGCGCGGGTCGAGGAGGGCCGCCTGGGCGATCGTCGCCTTGAGCAGCCCCTTCGAGCCGAGCCAGGCGGCCGCACGCGACAGATCGGCCGCGGCGGGCAGCCTCGGTTTCTTGTACACGACGAAGGAATAGGCCGCGGCCGCCTCCTCCGAGAATCCGGCCTTCTTCACGAGCAGGGGGCGGTACTGGTCGGGGGCGGCGTTGATCCTCTGCGCGGCCTTCCAGTAGGCCCTGTAGAGCGCGGCGATGTCGGCGAGGCGCCCGGCGAGCGCCTCCTGGGAGAAGGCGAGGACGCCCGCGCCGAGACCGTAGTCGTCCGTCGTGGCGATGATCTTGGCGCCCCGAACGCGCGCCGTGGTCAGGAAGGGCTCCGGCATGCCGGCCGCGGCGACCTGCCCGGCGAGCATCGACTCGAGCCTGACCGGCATCTTGGGGATGGGGAGGAGGTTGACCTCGGCGGCCGGCACTCCCGCCGCCGCCATGAGGGTGTCGACCATGTAGTGGATGACGGAGTTGCTGGACATGCCGATCGGCTTGCCCGCCAGGTCGGCGAGCTTTTCCGCCTTGGACCCTGGCGACGCCGCGATGCCGTAGCGCCCGTCGGTCAGGCTGGTGATCTTGACGGGGAAGCCGCCCTGGACGGCCAGGATGACGGCGAGCACGTCGGTGATGACGCCGTCGACGGCGCCCGCCTGGAAGGCGGAATCGCGCTCCACGGCGCTCTGGAAGCGCACGAGCTGGACGTCGACGCCCTCCGCGGCGAAGAGGTTCTCCGACTCGCAGAGCATGAAGGGCAGGGAATCGGCGTCGGCGAAGACGCCGAGCCTGAGCGCGCCCTTCGTCTGAGCGCCGAGGGGGGACAGGATGGCCGCGAGCAGGATGGCTGCCGCGAAGAGGGAGGCTTTTTTCATGGTCATGGGCGGAGCTCCTTAGGAGGCCTCGTTCCAGCGGAAGGCGCGCTCGCTGGGAACGCCGAGGCGATCCATGATCCTGTTTACCACAGTGTCGGCGAGTTGTTCAATCGACTGCGGCTTGCTGTAGAAGCTGGGGCAGGCGGGCAGGATGACCGCGCCGGCCTCCTTGAGCGACACGAAGGCCTTGAGGGAGACGAGGGAGAGGGGAGTCTCGCGCGGCACGAGGATGAGGGGCCAGCCCTCCTTGAGGGCCACGGCGCCGGCGCGGTGGATCAGGTTGGAGCAGGCTCCCGAGGCGAGGCTGCCGACGGTGCCCATGGAGCAGGGGACGATGATCGTGCCCTGGAGGCGGAAGGAGCCGGAGGCGATCGGCGCCGAGAAATCGTCGGCCGGATGGAACTTGACGATGGCGGGCGCCCGGTTGGGACCGCCCGAGGCGCGTATCTTGCCGAGCCAATAGCCGAGGGGCCTGCCCGTCTCCTCCAGGATGACGCGGGCGCCCCAGGCGGAGCAGGTCAGGTGGACTATCACCCCTTTCGCCGCGAGGGCGGAGATGAGGCGGAGGGAGTACAGAGCGCCCGACGCGCCGGTGATGCAGACGAGATAGCGTTCCATCCTTCTTCGATTTTATATCAGATACTGGTCGAGGGCAACACCGATGAGGAAGAGGATGGGGATAATTTCATTGATGCCGTAGGCCGCGATCCTGATGTGCCTCTCTGTGCCGCCCAACGCGATGACGTGTTCCGCGGCGAGAAGGACGGCGCAGGCGGCGAGGGCGACGGCGGTGGCCGCGCCCGCCTCCGGCCAGAAGAGGAAGACGCTCGCCATGCCCGCCAGGGCGGCGATGTGGCAGGCGGCCGCGATGAGCCGGGCTCCCCGCGCGCCGAAGCGCGCCGGCACGGAGCGCAGGCCCTGGGCGCGATCGAAGGCAATGTCCTGGATGGCGTAGATTATGTCGAAGCCGGCCACCCAGAGCGCCACGCCCCCCACGAGGGGAAAGTACCGAAGCTGGAAGGCGCCCGATATGCCGAGGAAGGCGCCCATGGTGGCGGCCGAGCAGGTGACGCCCAGCCAGAAGTGGCAGAGCCAGGTGAAGCGCTTGGTGTAGGAATACCCGAAGACGAGGATGGCCGCCGCGGGGAGGAGGGCGAGGCAGAGGGGGTTGAGCATGGCGGCCCCGAGGACGAGGAGGGCTGCCATCGCCCCGGCGAAAAGCCAGAGTTCCCTGCGCGACAGCGAGCCCGAGGGCAGGGCCCGCCCCGCGGTCCTGGGGTTTTTTCCGTCGATCTCGTGGTCGATCAGGCGGTTGAGGGCGTTGGCGGCGTTCCTGGCGCCGAAGGCGGCGGCGACGATCCAGAGCAGCTTGGCGGCCGGCGGCCGCCCCGCCGTCTCAAGGAGGATGGCCGAGAGGGCGAAGGGCAGGGAGAAGAGAGTGTGCCTGATCATCACGGCGTCGCCCACGGCCCCGAGGCGCCTGCCGAGGCTGCCCATGGGGCCGCGCCGGGAGTCGCGCTCGGCGCCATCTGCGGCTTTGCGGCCCTCAGCTGATGCCATACTCGCTCCAGCGCGCGTCGACCTTGGCCGCGACGGCGGGGTCCATGGCCAGCGGCTCCGGCCATTCTCTGGGATGCCCCTCCTCGGGCCACTTGCGCGTGGCGTCGACGCCCAGCCTGGTGCCGTAGCGGGGCTGGGGCGAGGAATGGTCCAGGGCATCGAGCGGCCCCTGCGAAAGCACGAGATCCCTGCCCGCGTCGATGTTGTTGAAGACCTTCCAGGCCACGAGGGAGAGGTTTTTCAGGCTCACGTCGTCGTCCACGACGACGATGAGCTTGGTGTACATCATCTGGCCCATGCCCCAGAGGAAGTCCATGACCTTGCGGGCGTGGCCGGGGAAGCGTTTCTTGATGGAGACGATCACGCAGTTGTGGAACACGCCCTCCAGGGGCATGGTCATGTCGGCGATCTCGGGGCAGAGCTGCTTGAGGAGGGGGAGGAAGAGCCGCTCGGTGGCCTTGGCCATGAAGCAGTCCTCCTTGGGCGGTATTCCGACGATGGTGGCCGGGAATATCGGATTCTCGCGCCGCGTTATGCGCTCGAGGTGGAAGACGGGGTATTGGTCGGGCAAGGAATAGAAGCCCGTGTGGTCGCCGAAGGGGCCTTCGAGCCTCGTCTCGGACGGGTCGACGTAGCCTTCCAACACGAACTCGGCGTCGGCCGGCACCTGGATGTCGGAGAGCGTGGCCTTGGCGACCTCGGCGCTCCTGCCGCGCAGGAAGCCGGCGAACATCGCCTCCCAAATCCCCTCGGGCAGCGGCGCCGTCGAGGCGTAGGTGACCGCGGGGTCGGAGCCCAGGGCGACGGCGACGGGCATCCGCTGGCCGCGCTCGCGGTATTTCTGGAAGAAGTGGGCGCCGTCCTTGTGGAGGTGCCAGTGCATGCCGCAGCTGCGGTCGTCGTAGACCTGCATGCGGTACATGCCCCAGTTCTGGGCGCCCGTCTCGGGGTCGACCGTGCACACCACGGGCAGGGTGAAGAACCGTCCGCCGTCGGCGGGCCAGCAGTGGAGGACGGGCAGGCTGTCGAAGCCGGACTCGTCGTCGATCACCTGGCGGCAGAGAGGGCGCGCGACCTTCTTGGGCAGGAGGGACTTGGCGATCGGGAGCTTGGGGAGCGCGCTCGGGATGGCCGTGAAGAGGGAGAAGCCCCGCAGCTGCTTCCAGGCCCAGCCCAGGAGATCCTCGATTTCCTTAGCCTTGGCGTCCAGGCTCTCGGCGCCGAGGGCCATGGCCATGCGGGACTCCGTGCCCATGGCGTTGATGAGGACGGGCCAGCGGGAACCTTTCACCTTTTCGAAGAGGAGGGCGGGGCCGCCGGAGCGCATCACGCGGTCGGCGATCTCGGTGATCTCGAGAATAGGATCGACCTCGGCCGAGACGCGCCTTAGCTCGCCCTTCGCTTCCAGGACGGCGATGAAGTCCTGCAGATTGTCGTATGCCATAGTGGGCAAGTATAGAGGAAAAGGCATGAAGGGAACAGCGTCCATCAATTGTTATATTCTTTCATGAGACTTTTATGGAATTTGCGGCCGCGAAGGTTTACGCTCGTCCCAGCATAAAGGGCGGAACGCGGCGCGCGCCCGCCCGGAG
>JAJTBU010000223.1 GCA_021286735.1 bacterium | reverse complement strand
GCGCGCGAGCTCCTCGAGGAGACCGGCTACAGGGCCGAGATGATCCTTCCCCTGGGCGACCTGTCGCCGAACCCCGCTTTCATGACCAACACCTTCCACGCCTTCATCGCCGAAGGCTGCTACTACGATCGCGCTCAGTCCCTCGACGAACACGAGGAAATCGAGGTCCTCCTCGTGCCAGAGAGGGAGGCGATCGATCTCATCGGCGCCGAGGACTACGGCCACGCGCTGATGACCGCGACGCTCTTCTTCTACATGCGGTATCGCGGCTACTCCGAATAGGAGCGGTTTTCCAAAATCGCGCTTTTCGATTGACAGCGCAAATCCCCTATCGTAGAGTCAAAAAACATATCAAACAGGGCTTCGGGGCGATAACTTAAAAATTCCCGGGCGCCGGGACTCTCTTTGCGATAGGCGCGAGAGCGGTCAGTGGTCATGAGAAGCGTTTCCTTCTACAAGCGACTCATCCTTGGCGCGGTGTTCGTCATCGTGCTCCTGCCGTCGATCGTCTGCGGAATTCTCCTCGCGAAAAACGAGCTGCTCCGCAGGCAGCTCGCGGCGTTGGCCTTCCCCTCGGACGACGTGGTCGTGGCGGGCAGCTCGCAGCTCGAGCCCACGGGCATCGTCCGCGACAAGCCGCTGCTCAGCTATCAGATGCTCTACCCCGATTTCAAGTCGTCGTTCTTCGGCTTCAAGGAAGACCTCGCCGGCGACAAGACGATATTCCTCACCTTCGACGACGGCCCCTCGCCGGGCACCGACAAGCTCCTCGACATCCTGAGGAAGCGCGAGGTGAAGGCCACCTTCTTCGTGAACGGCAAGTCGAACCGCCTCCTCAACGAGAAGCTGCGCCGCGCCGCCGGCGAGGGCCACGGCATCGGCATGCACAGCTACTCGCATCGCTACAACGTCATCTATTCGAGCATGGAGAATTTCCTCGACGATTTCTACAGGAACTACCTGTACATCAAGTCCGAGACGGGCGTGGCGCCCGAAATCCTCCGCTTTCCCGGCGGGAGCATCAACATCTTCAACGTTTCCGACTACCAGGCCCTCATCGCCGAGGTGTTGAGGCGCGGGTTCATCTACTACGACTGGAACGTGAGCGCCGGCGACGCGATGGCCGGCGCCACGACGCAGAGCATCGTCGACAACGTCGTCAACGGCGTCCACCTCTGCTGGGGACCCGCGATCGTGCTGATGCACGACAACGGCAAACCGGAGCTGCAGGGCGCCCTGGGGACGATCATCGACCGGCTCAAGAGCGAAGGCTATGAGTTCAGGCCGCTCGACAACTCGATCAAGCCGCCTATGTTCATATATCCCGATTGACGGGCGCCGTCCGGGGCGAGGAGGAAGGCTATGAAGCGACAGGGCAATTTCATGAAAGCCGTCGGAGAGCTGATGGACGGCCAGTTCGCGGGATCGAAGGCGGAGGATGAGGCGTTGGGCGATTCCGTTCCCGCCGGCCCGGAGGCCTCGGGCGAGCCCGCGAGCTTCGGATTCGGCGCCTCGCCGGCGGCCATGCCGGGAGCCGCTTCATCCCTTCGCCGCGTCGAAGCCGGCGGAGCCGAGGCGGTGATCACCGCCGACATGGTGATCAAGGGCACGATGACGGCCTCGGCCAACATCTCGGTCTTCGGCTCCATCCAGGGCGACGTGACGAGCGAGGGCGACATCCTGGTCAAAGGCAGGGTGGAGGGCAACGTCGTCGCCCGCTGCATGACGGTGCAGGAAGGCTCGATCGTCGGCGACATCGCCGCCTCGGGCACGGTCGTCGTGGCGGAGAACTCCTCGGTCGACGGCAACATCAAGGCCGAGCGCATCGAGGTCAACGGCAGGGTCAAGGGGAACCTGGATTCCTCCGCCAAGATCGCGCTGCGCCCGCTGTCCGACGTCGAGGGCAACGTCACGGCCGCCGAGCTCGCCATGGGCGAGGGCGCCCAGCTCAGGGGCACCATGAACGTCCACAGGCCGGCGCAGGGCTGAGGCGGCGGCGCGCGCCGGAGCCGCTTCAGAATCGCTTCGTCATGCCGAGATAGGCCTTCCAGGGTGCGAATCCCAATTTTCCGTAGAATCCCGCCAGATCGGTCCAGTCGATGACCACGCGGCGGGTCCCGCGGGATTTGAGCGAGGCGAGCGATCCTCGGAGCAGGGCGAGTCCCAGCCCCTTGCCCCTATGGGCGGGATCGATGCCGATGGGGCCGAGGGCGCCCGCATGCCCGCCCAGAAGCCCCCGCCAGAAGAGGCCTGGGCCGAGGCGGGCGCTCCCCTCGCCGCAGATCCTCGCGAAGCCCACGGGCAGGCCGCTTTTCACATCGAGGGCCAGGGCGAGGTCGGTCCCTTCCATTCCCGCGTCGAAGGCTTCCGCGATCTCGCGGCGCCAGCGCCCGGGGAAGGTTTTCGACAGGAAGTCGAGAGCGGCGGCGCGCAGCTCGTCGCCGCAGAGCGAAAAGCGGTAGCCCGGCGCCGCGAAGGCCGCTTCGGCCGAGGGGCCGAGGTCGATGTCGCGGAGATCCGCCTCAAGATCGTACTCGATACTGCCCGGTACATAGCCGCGTTTTTCGAAGAAGGCCCTCGTCGTTTTCGACACCGCGGAGTCGTCGACAGGGAGCCCGGGAAAAAAGTGCCGGTAGTCGGAGCCGAGGCGGATCGAAGTCGCGCCCCGGTCCCGGCACCAGCTCTCCGCGCGATCGAGCAGGGCCCCTCCGATGCCGCCGCGCCGCCGATCCCGAGCGACGACGATGAACGACAAGTACCCCGTCCTCGTCTCGGCGTCGGATTTCGCGCCGCCGACCGCGCCCGCGGGCTGGACTTTCACCAAAACGGCGCCGAGCGGAGCCGCATTTTCTCGGGCCGCGCCCCGATTTCGCGCGACGAAGAGGGCCGAGGCCTCGTCCGACGGCGGGGTTTGCTGGCGGTAAAGCCTGATGTCGATGGGAAATGATTCCCCGATCGCCGCGTTCCAGAGTTCCACGATTTCGGTGTCCGTGCCGTCCAGGCTTTCCGGTGCTATTTCAAAATTCATGCCCTAATTATGAAATTGCATTTCACCAAGGAGTCAATACCGTACTTTTTATTCCTTGCGTGTATTCGGAGACTGCTCTATACTCGGAAACCTATGAAGGGTGATGTTTCAAAGGAATCGCTTTCCGACAAGCTCGCGTGGAAAATCGGCCAGATGCTCGTCGTGGGATTCGGCCCCGGCGAGGAGGGGCTCTCTTCGCTCGCCCGCACGGTGGACGCGACGCTTGCCGGCAATATCATCCTCTTTTCCAGGAACACCCCCGACGCCGCGGCCACCGCCGAAACCGCGGCCCGCGCCGCGTCCATCGTTAGGAGCGCGACGGGCGCCGAGCCCCTCGTGGCGATAGACCAGGAGGGCGGCATCGTCATGAGGCTGAGAAAGGGCGTCGTTCCCATACCCGGCGCCATGGCGCAGGCCGCCGCCTTCCTGGGGGGCGGGGCGTCGCTCGCCGATATCGAGCGCCTCGGCGCGGCCTGCGGCGCCGATCTCGCGGCCGCGGGAGTGAATTGGAACCTCGCGCCGGTCGTCGACGTCAACGTGAACCCCAAAAATCCCGTCATCGGCGTCCGCAGCTACGGGGAGGATCCCGCCCTGGTCGCCGACCTCGCCTCGGCTTTCGCCCGGGGTTTGCGCTCGGCGGGGGTCATGGCCACCGCCAAGCACTTCCCGGGGCACGGCGACACGACGGTGGATTCCCACCTCTCGCTCCCCCTCATCCCCCACGATCTCGCCCGGCTGGAGTCCGTGGAACTTCTGCCTTTCCGGCGGCTCATCGCCGAGGGCGTCGGTTCGGTGATGACGGCGCATGTGCGCTTTCCCGCCGTGGAGCCCGGAGCGCTTCCCGCCACGCTCTCATCGAAGGTCATCCGCGGACTCCTCCGCGAAAGGCTCGGATATGGCGGCCTCGTCTGCTCCGACTGCATGGAGATGAAGGCGATCGCCGAGCATTTCGACGATCCCTACGTCATGGCGGTGAAGGCAGGCGTCGACCTTATCCTGGTCAGCCATACTCCGGACAAGCAGCGCGAGGCCGCCGAATCGATCCGCGGCGCGGTCGAGCGCGGCGACATACCCGAATCGCGCATCGACGAATCGGTGGAGCGCATACTCGCCGCAAAGGCGATGTATTGCGGCGCCCGCGCTCCCGGGGCGGCCTCCGCCCGAGGCTTGCCCGCGGCATCGGAGGGCGCGGCCCTCGCGACGGGAATTTCGCGCGCTTCCCTGACTTCGCTCAAGGCGGCGGGCGGGCGGGGCGCGGCCGCGCCGGCGAAGGGGGGCATCCTCCTCGACGTGGCGCCGGCCAATCTGTCCGGCGTCGAAGACAGCGCCTTCCTGCCGTCGGTGGCCTCAGCCCTCGCGGCGACGGGTGCTCCCTGGGATTCGCTCAGGCTCCCGTCCGATCCCGGCGATGCCGATATCGAGAAAGCCCTGTCCGCGGCGCTTCGCGTCGCGCCGCGAGGCGACGAATCGGGTGATGCCCGCGCCATCGCGATGACGCTTTTCGCCCCCTTCGCCCACGAGGGGCAGGCGAAGCTCGTCGCCCGCTGCTCCGAGCTGGCGGGGCGCCTCGGGTCGCCCCTCATCCTAGCGCTCATGCGCAGCCCCTACGACGCCGGTCCGCTCGCCGAAATATGCG
>JAJTBU010000222.1 GCA_021286735.1 bacterium | reverse complement strand
GAAAAAGGGGCCGCCCGCGGAAGCGGTTCGCTTCCGCGGGCGGCCCTCCGTTTCGCGGCCACTCGGCCGCCTCGCTCACGACCCTCAGCCCGCCGAATCCGGCAGCACGCGCACCAGGGACTCGTTGAAGCCCACCGACACAGCCTCGCCCTCGTCGGCGATCCGCTTCTCCGTGGGATCGTCCACCTGCACGAGGATCTCGCCGTAGCGGGTCTTCACGAAGACCTCGACGCTCGAACCAAGGTAAACCTTGGCGGATACGATGCCCTCGGCGATGCCCTGCCCGGGGGCGAGGAGCCGCAGGGATTCCGGCCTGGCCATGATCACGGCCTTCTGGCCCGGCGCGACGCCCTCGGCCACATGCCCGGCCCTCACCGCCACGCCCTCCAGGGAGCAGCGGCAGCTTCCGTCTGCCTCGATTCCATCCAGAGCCACCGGGAAAAAGGCCACCTTGCCGACGAAGCCGGCCACGAACATGGAATTGGGCCGCTCGTAGATCTCGCTCGGCGAGCCGATCTGCCGCACGAGGCCGTCCTTCATCACGATCACGCGGTCGGAAAGGCTCATGGCTTCGATGCGGTCGTGCGTGACGTAGATGGCCGTTATGCCCAGGGTTTTCTGAATGCGGCGGATCTCGACGCGCATCTGCTCGCGCAGGAGGGCGTCCAGGTTGGACAGCGGCTCGTCGAGGAGGAGAACCTGGGGCTCGACCACGAGGGACCGCGCCAGGGCGACGCGCTGCTGCTGCCCGCCCGAGAGCCTTCCTGGCGCGCGTTTGGCCAGCTCGGCCAGCCCGACCAAGTCGAGGGTCTTCCTCACGCGCTCCTCGATCTCCGCGGCCGGCCGCTTGCGCACCTTCAGGCCGTAAGCCACGTTCTCCTCCACATTGAGGTGGGGAAAGAGGCCGTAGGACTGGAACACCGTGGCCGTCTCACGGCCGTTCGGCGGCAGATAGGTCACGTCGGCGCCGCCGATGTAGATCTTGCCTTGGGTCGGCAGCTCGAAGCCGCCGATCATGCGCAGGGTCGTCGTCTTGCCGCAGCCCGAAGGCCCCAGCAGGGTGACGAGCTCGCCCGGCCGTATTTCGAAGTTCGCCTCGCGCACGGCGTGGACCTGGGCCTTCGTCTTTGGGTCCCTGAAGGTCTTGGAAACCATATCGAGCTTTACGGGTACTGATTTTGCTGCCATAGAGAAATCCCTTCCTTATTGGACCGTGACGGTCTTTTCCAGGTGCTCGCTCTGCCGGACCAGGAGCCTCATGAGCCCGAAGACCGACAGCACGATGACGATGAGCGTCGTCGAAAGGACGCTCGCCAGGCCGAACCGGATGTTTTCCGAGAAGTTGTAGATCTGGATCGTGATATGGTACCAGCGCGCGCTGATCAGGAAGATGATGGCGCTCACGGCCGTCATCGAGCGCACGAAGGTGTAGGACATCGACGAGATGAAGGCCGGCCTGATGAGGGGCAGGATGATAGTGCGGAAGATCGTGCCCTGATCGGCGCCCAAGTCGGCGGCGGCTTCCTCGATCGATGGGTCGATCTGGCGCAACGCGGCCACGCCGCCTTCGAGCCCCACGGGGAGTTCCCTGATCACGTAGTTGATGACGAGGATCGCGCCCGTGCCGACGAGAAGGAGGGGCGGCTTGTTGAAGGCGAGGATGTAGCTGATACCCACGAGGGTTCCGGGAAGCGCGTAGGGCGTCATCACCAGGCCCTCGAGCAGCTTCTTGCCGGGGAATTTCTTGCGGACCACGATCACCGCGGCGACCATGGCCAAGAGGCCCGCGATCGGGGTCGCGATGCCCGCCAGGGTCAGCGTCGACACCAGGGCGGCCTTGCCGCGGGTCAGCGCCTCGCCGAAGTTGGCCAGCGTGAAGGTATAGTCGATGCCCCAGTTCTTGACGAAGCAGCCGGCCACGATCGTGCCGTAGAGGGCGACCACGAAGACGCTGACCGCGGCCACGAATCCGATCAGCAGCCTGCGGGCGCCCGGCGAGGCCAGGTCCGACAGCCGCATGGAGGGCTTGCCCGTCACGACCACGAAGGATTTCTTGCTCACCCAGGAGCGCTGGACGAAGAAGGCGGTTAGCGTCGGCAGGAGGAGGAGGATGGAGAGGGCGGCGCCGTTCGGCAGCCTGTTCATGCCCGTCACCTCGATGTAGGACTCGACCGACAGGACGCGGTAGGAGCCCGCCAAAAGCAGGGGGTTCGCGAAATCCGCGAGCGAGTTCGTGAAGACGAGGAGCCAGGCCGACAGGATGCCAGGCACGACCAGGGGCAGGGTCACGTGCGTGAAGGTGTAGCTCCGCGAGGCGTTCAGGTCGAGCGAGGCGTCCTCCAGCGTCGAGTCGATGGCCTCGAGCACGCCCTGGAGCGTCAGGAAGGCGATGGGGAACATCGAGATGGTCTGCACGAGGGTCAGGCCCCCGAGCCCGTAGATATTGAAGTTCTCGAGCCCCAGGAAGCGCTTGGTTATGAGGCCGTTGTTGCCGAAGAGCAGGATGATCGACAGGGTCAGCGAGAAGGGCGGCGAAATCACGGGCATGGTCGCCAGGCCGGTGACGAGCTTCTTGCCCTTCATGCTCGTCCGCGACACCGCGAAGGCGTAGGCGAAGCCGATCAGGGTCGAGGCGGTGGCCGTGCAGATGCCCAGCTGGATCGATCCCCAGAGCGCCTTCAGGTACTGCATGTTGCCGAGCACCGTCTTCCAGGTGGCCAGGGAGAGCCGCCCGTCCACCATGAGGGTAAGGCGCACGGCCTCGAAGAGGGGATAGGCCACGAAGGCGACCACGATGGCGAAGAGCACCAGGATGGCGTAGCCCGTGATGGGATCGCGCGAGAACGTCGCCACGCCGAAGGCCAGCGCGAAGAGGGCGAAGGCGATCACGATCAGCGCGTCGACGAGGGACGTGAAGGACGAGACCCTGTTCGCGTCCATGGCGATGAGTAGGAATCCGACGGCGGAGTCGTTCGCCTCGTTGGGAACGGGCACGGCCAGCACGTTCACCTCGCCGTCACCGATGCGCTCGGGCCTCGGGAAAAGATAGGTCTCGAGGTAGTTCACCGAATCGGAGGCGTTGCCCCGCTCGGGCGAATCCCCGGCCAGCCCCTGCCAGAACGCGGCGAGCTTCTCATCGCCGGCCACGCCGTGATGGCCCTCCTCGCCGGGAATTCCCGCGTAGTAGTAGAAGGAATACCCCTTGTAGGTTCCCGCGAGGCCCTCGAGCCAGGGCGCCACCTCGGCCTCGTCCGCCGGCGCCGACTTGACGATCGCCTGGGCGAGGGTTTTCGAGTTCTGCGCCATGGTTTTCCCGAAGGAACTCTTGACCGTCGAGAACATCCACAGGTCGGCCGCCAGGAAAAGGACGCAGGCCGCCGCGAATATGGCGATTTTCTTTTTCGTGAACACGGTTCCGCACTCTCCTCTAAACACAAAGGCAACCGGACGCAGGCTGGGCGGCTTTCGCGACGATCGGTCGCGCCCCGCCCCGCTGTCCTCCGGCTGCCTTTTGGGGGCGGCCCGGCCTAGATGCGCCGAGCCGCGTCAAGCACCGCAATAGCCTCGTCGGCCTAGCGCTTGGAACCGATCTCCTTGACCCAGCGGGCGAGGAGTCGCTCCTTGTTGCCGGCGTCCCAGGTCAGGTCCTGCTTGACCGTCTTGACTTCGTCCATGCCGAAGGCCACGGGGTTCTTCTTGGCCAGCTTCGAGAGCGGCACGACGTACCACTTAGCGATGATGGCCTGGGCCGCGGGCTGGAGGACCCAGTCGTAGAGCTTTTTCGCGTTGACGGCGTCGGGGCCGCCCTTCACGAGGGACATGGAGGCGATTTCAAAGCCGGTGCCCTCGCTGGGGATGGTGATCGTCACGTCGGCGCCTTCGACCCTGAGCTTGACCTGGTCGTGGGCATAGCCGACGGCGATGGGGATCTCGCCGATGGCCACGCTCTTGCCGGGCGCCGAGCCGGACTTCGTGTACTGGTCGATGTTTTTATCGAGCTTCTGCAGGTAGTCGAACACCTTCTCCTCGTCGCCCTTGAAGACGTAGCGGAGCGTGGTGACCATGTTGTAGGCCGTGCCGGAGGTCGTGGGGTTCGGCATGCGGATCTTGCCCTTGTACTCGGGCTTCAGGAGGTCGGCCCAGGACTTCGGGGGCACGAGCCCCTGTTCCTTGGCGATCTTGTTGTTGGTGATGAAGGAGAGGGGGCCGAGATAGAGGCCGACCCAGTAGTTCTCGGTGTCGCGGTACTCGGGCGGGGTGTTGGCGAGCATCTTGGACTTGTAGGGAGTCGTGAGGCCCTTGATCTTGGCGCTCATGTGGTTGAGGCCGACGCCGCCGACCCAGATGGAAGCCTGGGGATTGGACTTCTCGGCCTCGAGGCGGCTCTCGACCTCGCCGCCGGAGAGCCGCTGCCAGTTGACCTGGATACCGGTCTCTTTCTGGAACAGATCGAAGAGTTCCTTCGCCAGGGGCTCCTCGAGGGTGGTGTAGACGCCCACCTTCTGCTGCGCCGAAACCATGCCGACCGCGCAGGCGAGGATGACGAGCAGCGTCGCTAAACGTTTCATGATGACCTCCGGATGAACTGATTTGAGAGATAACTTTCATATAATAGGCCCTTCACAAGGAATCCGCAATATAAAAGCTTGGAAAACCGGTTTGGCGACGCGGAGG
>JAJTBU010000221.1 GCA_021286735.1 bacterium | reverse complement strand
GCCAAGCTCATCGAGGCCTTCGCTTCGGTCTTCGCCGACTGATCCGCGACCAGCTCCGGGGCCTGGGCTTCGCGCGGCGCCGCGGGGAAAATCGATCGCGGTCTCTCGGCCTGCCACTCCTGGCGAGCGGGCCCTCGCTCCCAGCGAGAATCCGGGGTCTCCCGCCCCCGCGCGCGTCCTTGGTCTGTTGCGCGGGACTCCTCCCCGCGAAAAATCATAGCGCTCATTTTTAACGGCATCTTTTTTCATGGCAATAATTTGCTTGTCTTGTCGCGCCGATTTTTTCCTTAGGCCATAAAGCGATTGTATTTTTGGCATCCTTCTTGCAGGTGATTTTAGCGAGGAGGGCTATGCCATGGAACCAAGGTTTGTCAGGTCCGACGATTCCGCCGCGCGAGCTTCGGTGAGCTTGACGCCTTTCTTCGAGGAATTGAGCGCGCTCGAATCCCTCGCCTTCCTCGAGCTTGCCCGGAAAGTGTTCGCATCCCCGCGCCGCTACGGTTTCGCCTCCGGCGACGAGGCCGCGGAGGCCTTCGTCCGCTACAAGCGGCGCCTGATATCCATCGTCAAGCGGGCCGGAACCATCGCAGGCGGCAGGGAGGCCTATGTCGATTCCTGCCTCCGCTACCTGGCGAAGTCGGTGCAGCGCACGCTCCGCAGGCAGGGAATGATCGACTCTATCCTGGAGAACGCCGGCGAGATCTATTGCGCCGGCCTGGATTTCGCCGAGCATGCGGCGGCCACCGCCGCGGAGCCCGAGCCGGGGAACGAGCATTTCATCGCCTCGGTCTCGCCATCCCGTCTCCTGATGGGGATGGAAGCTCCGCGGAAGCGCATGCTCTATCTCGCGCTGAAGTGCGCCTGGGAGACGGACGACGCTTTGGCCGCGAAGGTGGCCGCGAGGCTTGGGGTTCCGCTGCCATGGTTGTCGGCGATGCTCCATCAGGCGCGCTCCACGCTCGAGCCCGCCCGGCTCTCCGTCGCCAGGCTGAACGAGCGGATCAACGCCCTCTGGCTGCGGGCCAGGATCATCGAGTCGGAGCTTCGCGGCGAAGATGCCCGGCCCGAGCGCAGGGAGAAGCTGCTCCGCGCCGCTGCGCAGTGCCGCAGCCGATATATGGTCCTCCTCGCCCGGAAGGCCCGATTCCGCCTCCTCGTCTCCAACAGGGCCATCGCGGAAATTCTCCGCATTCCCAAGGGGACGGTGGATTCGGGCCTCTTCTACTTCAAGGAGAGCCTCGCGATGGCGAAGGCCGACGGCTCCGGCGCGGCCGCCGACGAGACCGGCGCCGCCGGCTGATCGGGCTCCGCCCGCCGGGCGGGCATCGATCGCGGCGCCCGAGCTTGCCGCGGCCGCAGGCCTCGGAGTATGCTCCCGCCCATGGATATTCTCGTCCGCCACAAAATCGAAGAGCTGGAGCCCATGTTCCCCTCCCATCGCCTCCTCGCCCCCGCCGACGTCGGGCTCGGCGAGCTGGACATAGTCGAGGACGGCGCCGATTATTTCGACAACGCCTTGATCAAGGCCAAAGCCCTGCGCGCGCGTTCGGGCCTGCCGACGCTGGCCGACGATTCCGGCCTCTCGGTGGCGGCGCTCGACGGGGCGCCCGGCATCCATTCAGCCCGCTACGGCTCGCTGGACGGGGCGGCGAAGCTCAGTTCGCCCGAGCGCAACGCCCTCCTCCTCGCGGCGATGGCCGGGGTCGAAGACAGGAGATGCGCCTTCTACTGCTGCCTGGTCTTCCTCTATGGCGAGGATCGTTTCCTGAGCGTCCAGGAAACCTGTCCCGGCCTCCTCGCCCTGTCCCCGAGCGGGGCGGGGGGCTTCGGCTACGACCCGATCGTCCACCTGCCTGAGTTCGGCAGGACAGTCGCCGAGCTTTCCTCGGAGGAGAAGAACCGCGTCTCGCACCGCGGCAAGGCCTCGCGGCTGATGAATGCCATGCTGGGGGCGGCAGGCGGCTTCGCCTGAGCCGGACCGGCCATTCGGCTGAAAGGCGGATTCGCGGGATTCCGCCCGGCCCGGCGCCTGGCCCGCGGGCTTAAAAAAACGCGCCGATCGAAATCGGCGCGTTTTCTTTCTCAGGACCTCGGGCGTTACTTCGCTTCCGTCGGCTTGATGCCGTACTTCCTGTTGAAACGCTCGATGCGTCCCGCGGTGTCGACGAGTTTCTGCTTCCCGGTAAAGAAGGGGTGGCAGGCGGAGCAAATTTCCACCTGGATGTTCTTTACCGTCGAACGGGTCTCGATGACATTGCCGCAGGCGCAGGTGATGGTCGCGTTCTCGTACTTGGGATGGATTCCCTCTTTCATAGCATTCCTCCGCTGCGTCGCCTGGAAAAATCAATGCCTGAAAACCGGCCTTGTGACGGCGATCGTATATTCTTGGCTAGTATACTCTCTTCGGCGAAAAACGTCTATCAGTCCGCGCCCGAATAGATCGGGCTGTTCATGGACTTCAGGAAGGCCTCGTTGTTCTTGGTCTTCATCATCCTGTCGATCAGCAGCTCGATGATGTCCGAGTCGTCCATCGGGTTGATGACCTTGCGCAGGACCCATATCTTCTGGAGCTCTTCCTCGGTGAGGAGGATCTCCTCCTTGCGGGTGCCCGACTTCTTGATGTTGATGGCGGGGAAGAGGCGCTTGTCCGAAAGGCGCCTGTCCAGGTTGATCTCCATGTTGCCGGTGCCCTTGAATTCCTCGAAAATGACCTCGTCCATGCGGCTGCCGGTGTCGATCAGGGCCGTGGCGATTATGGTGAGCGACCCGCCCTGCTCGATGTTGCGCGCGGCGCCGAAGAACCGCTTGGGCTTGTGCAGGGCGTTCGAGTCGACGCCGCCCGACAGGATCTTGCCCGAGGTCGGCACGGTCTGGTTGTAGGCGCGCGCGAGCCTGGTGATCGAGTCCAGGAGGATCACGACGTCGCGGCCGTGCTCGACGAGGCGCTTGGCCTTCTCGAGGACCATCTCGGCCACCTGCACGTGGCGGGTGGCCTGCTCGTCGAAGGTCGAGGAGATAACCTCGGCGTGAACCGAGCGCTCCATGTCGGTGACTTCCTCGGGACGTTCGTCGATCAGGAGGACGATGAGGTAGACCTCGGGGTGGTTCTGCGTGATCGCGTTGGCGATCTTCTGCAGCAGGATGGTCTTTCCGGTCTTCGGCGGCGAGACGATGAGCGCGCGCTGTCCTTTTCCGATCGGGCAGAACAGGTTGATTATGCGCGTCGAGATCTCCTCGGTCGTCGTCTCCAGGTTGAGCTTGTGGTTGGGGTAGAGGGGGGTCAGGTTCTCGAAGGGGATGCGGTTCTGCGCCACGGCCGGCTCGTCGAAGTTGACGAGCTCGATGCGGAGCATGGCGAAGAAGCGCTCGCCCTCCTTGGGGCTCCTGATCTGGCCGTAGACCGTGTCGCCGGTCTTCAGGTTGAAAAGCCTGATCTGCGACGGCGAGATGTAGATGTCGTCGGTGCCGGAGAGGTAGGAGTTCTGGGGCGACCTGAGGAAGCCGTAGCCGTCGGGCAGTATCTCGAGCGAGCCGTAGGCGTAGATGATGCCGCCCCGGTCGGTGTGCGACTTCAGGATGTAGAAAATGAGTTCCTGCTTGCGCAGGGCGATGAGTTCCTCGTGGTTGATCCCGTATTTGGTGCCGAGATCGCGGAGCTCCTTGATGCCCATCTTGGAGAGGTCGTTGATGAGGAGCTTGGCGCGGGAGTCGGCGTGTTCCGGGGCGCGCTCGGGCGCCGCCTGGCGCTCGGCCGCCGGCCGGTCGAAGGACTCCTGCCTGCGGACGTATCCGCTTCTCGTCTCGCGCTCGATCGCGGCGGCCGCCGCCACGTCGTAGGCTGGGCGCTGGCCTTGGTCGATGCCCTCGGCCTCGGCGGGCTGGCTGTGGGCGAAGGCTTCCTGCTCCTGGTCGCCGCCGGGGCCTTGAGCCGAGGCATCGTCTTCCTGCGGCGTCCTGGCCTGATGTCCGGGCTTTCTTCTCAGCTTTATTTTCTTCGCCTGCCTGGCGGCCTGCGGCTGGCTTTCGGCGTTGGCGCCGCCTGCGGTCTGGGCGGCGTCGGGAGCGATCTCCTGTTCGCCGAAGAGCGATTGGTCCTGATTAAGGCTTGGGGTAGAGGGTTCGGTCTCCGTTTCTTCCATCTGATCCTTCTTTTGGCGTTCCGGTATATGAGTTTTTCGGATAAAGGCCATTAAAACTCCGTAACAGTGCGGGTATCGGGCATACCTGCGCTCGATCCGCGCTGGCCGCTCTAAATTTTCATGGAATGTCTATGGATTCAAGTGTGCCGTCGGGTCCGGCACTGGCAGCACCGGCGCCGTGGTAGGCAATCGCCTGCTTTTTTTAATAAGGCGCAACGTCACATGCCACATTTACTATAGTATCCAGGCTGCGATCTGTCAATCGCCGAATTCGGGCATCGTTATTCGGCCTTCGAAATGCGCGGTTTCCGCGATCGCTACCGCGGGCGCCTCGATTTCCGCGCTGACGCTGGCCGCCTCGGCGATCTCCACCGCCGTCGAGGCGGCGATCCGCCCGCTGAATCGGCCCGAGACAGTGACGGCCCGGGCCGCGAGCGTGCAGGACTGGACGACGGCCTCCCTGTCGATGGTGACATGCGAGGCGGCGCTGATGGAGCCGGTGAAGCCGCCTTTGATCAGGAGGCTCCCCTCCGCCGACAGGACGCCGTCCATCTTCACGTGCTCGCTGAGTTCGGTCGAGTGGAGGAGGGGG
>JAJTBU010000220.1 GCA_021286735.1 bacterium | reverse complement strand
TCTGCCGCTGCGTCAAGGGCGGGCACCGAGATGATCCGCTGCTGGACGGCGGCCTTGCCGACGTAGGAATCGCCGTAGCTGACGACGGACCCATCGATCCGGCCGGTCCTGAAACCGCTCTGGGCGCGGCAGGTCATCGTGGCGGAGTCCTTGTCGCTAAGGAACAGGGAGACCGCGTCGACGTCGAGGAATTTTTGTATCTGGCGCAGGAGGGGCGCGGCGAAGGCTTCAAAATCCATGTCGCCGCTGATCGTCCGGCCGATGAGCTGGAGGAAGGAGATGTTCCGCACCTGGGCGGCGACTTTCCGCTGGGCGCCCATCCGCTGGATGGCAGCCTCGAGCTGCCTGGCCAGGGTGTCGAAAAGTTTTCCGCGGTCGATGGGGGAGGCTTCCGGGTACTCTATCCTGATGGAGCCGATCGATTCCTGGCCGAGGGCGAAGTCCCTGGAGAGAAGGCGCCATCCCTCGCGGCAGCCCGACTGCTCGGCCTGGCCCTGCTCCTCCATGTCCCAGGGTTCGCCGAACCAGAGCGCTTCCTGTTCCTCCACCGTGGGGGCAAGCCGGATCCCGCAGCGGCAGTCGGGATGGCGCTCCCGCAGGAAACCGACCACGCTCTGGCAGAGAGCCCCGGGGCTTTGGGTCTGCCCGATCGCCGTGGACAGCCAGAGATCCTGCTCGAGCTCCCGTTTCCGCTGTTCGTCCGCGGAAATGTCCTTCTTGATGACGACGATGTGGGCGAGGGCCCCGGTCGGCCCATAGACGGGGCAGAACTTCTCCTCCTCGAAGTATTGGCGGTTGTGCCTGGTCTTCGCGAGCCCGCAGACGATCCACTCCCGGGGAGCTTCCCTGTCGTCGTCGGGGGATTCGGGAGGGATGGCCGGCACCTCGATGCACAGTGCGCGGATGTCCACGTCCTGCAGCTCGCCCGAGGCATAGTCAGTCAGCTCCTCGAAGGCGGGGTTGGCCTGCTCGATCCTGCCCGCGGGCGTAAAAATGGCGATGGCGTCGGGGGCCGCCCGGAGCGCGGTGGCCTGGAGCGCCAGGGTGGCGTTGTTGAGCCGGGTCTTCTTCTCGTTCTCGTACTGGTCGAGGGCGTGGCCTATCGCTGTGGGAAGCCGGGCGAGGTTGTCCTTGAGGACGTAATCGAAGACGCCCTGGCGGATCGCCGCCGTGGCCGCCTCCTCGCCGATCTTGCCGGAAACGATGAGGAAGGGGGCGTCGACTCCCCGCGAGCGAACGATTTCGAGGGCCGCGAGCCCGTTGAACTGGGGGAGGGACCAGTCGGAGAGGATGATGTCGGGGCGGTTGCCCTCGTCGAGGTAGCCTTCCAGGTCCTTCCGCCCGAAGGCGTGGAAGCGCCGCGATTCCGGGAAGCTTTTGCCCAGGAAATGGAGCAGGAGGAAGGCGTCATCGGGATTGTCCTCTATGACGAGAAAGTCGATGGGCGCGTTCCGCCGCTCTCTGGATATCATCACCGTCATCCCCCAAGCGTGAAGAAGAAAGTGGCGCCCTTGCCCGGCTCAGCCTGCGCCCATATCTTTCCGCCGTGCCGCGCGACGATCCTCTGCGCCAGGCTCAGCCCGATCCCGGAGCCGGCATACTCCCGCTCGTCGTGGAGGCGCTGGAAAGGCGTGAACAGCTTCTGTGAATAGGCCATGTCGAACCCGACCCCATTGTCGGCCACAGAATAAATCGTCTCGCCGCCGCTGTCCACCGACTGAACTTTTATGACCGCCCCGGGGGAGGAGGAAGTGAACTTCCAGGCGTTTCCAAGGAGGTTCCCGAGGGCGACCTCCAGGAGGGCCTTGTCCGCCCGCGCCGCCATGCCCTCCTGGATGCGCAGCGAGACCGTCCTTCCCGGGTATTGGGCGGCGATATCCTCCGCCACGGCGCGGGCCATCGCGGTAAAGTCGATTTCGACGCGGTCCAGCGACTGGCGGCCGACGCGCGACAGCCGCAGGAGGTCGTCGATGAGCTGGCTCATCTTCGCCGCGTTTCGGCGTATCCGGTCGAGGTAATGCCTGGCCGCGTCGTCCAGGGCGGGGGCGGCCTCCTCCTCCAGGAGGCTGGAGAAGCCTTCCAGCGCGCGCAGGGGGGCCCGCAGGTCGTGCGAGACGGAGTAGGCGAAAGATTCGAGCGCCTGATTCGCCTCTTCGAGTTCCTGGGTCCGTTTGGCCACCTTCCGCTCGAGGTCTTGCGTGAGGGCGCGCACTTCGTTCTCGGCCTCGACCCTGGCGGTGGCGTCGTGGACGATCAGGCAGAGCACGGTTCTCCCCAGGTAGGCGAAAGGGCCCGCCGCGACGTCCACGTTCCGCACGACGCCCGAGGCGAGCCGGTGCCTGCAGAGGAATAACGCGTCCTTCGATGAGAGGGCCTGCTTGATCCGCCCCTCGATCTCCCCGGGCGGCGAGGCCGAGAGCGATTCGAGGGTCATGCCGACAAGCCTTTCCCGCGGCCATCCGTAGAATTTTTCCGCCTCTATGTTGGCGTCGATGATGATTCCGCTGTTCGGGTTCATCAGGAGCATCGTCGATCGATGGTTTTGGAAGAGGGCCCGGTAGCGCGCCTCCGACTCCTCGAGCATGGACCTGTCCTTGGCGCGTTCCTCGTTGTCCAGAAAGAGCATGCAGACGAGGTAGAAGGCGAGGGGATAGAAGCCGAGGACGGGCAGGGTGATGAGGGGGAGAATCAACTTCCAGCGCTGTTCCGGAAGCATGAACTGGGCGGCGAGCATCGCGATGTGCACGAGGAGGCCGATGAGGATGAGCCGCGCGAAGGTGAGTTCCCCGCCGGTCTTGCGGCGCCAGTAGTTGGCGCCGAGGCCGATGGCGGCGGCCATGACGATCGTCGCCGTGCCGGTGAGCGCCCCCGGGCCGCCGATGTAGAAGATTCGGAAGGCCGAGGCGATGAGCGTCGCGATCGCCGTCGTCAGTGGGCCTCCGAAAAGGCCGGCGATGGCGAGGATGATGGTCCTGCCGTCGTAGATGATCCCCGCCTCGAAGCGGACGGGGCTGAGCATGGCGAGGACGGAAACCGAGCCGAAGAGGAGGCCGCCTGCTATCGAGACGGTGAGGGGCTTTGCCCTGAGGTCCCGGATCACATAGTGGTACACCATGGTGATGAGGATGATGAGCGAGATGTTCTGGAGGATCGCTATGACCATCGGATTCCTTCGGGCGGGCACGGACCGCGCTGCCGGCTATCCTAAAGCAGTTTTGCGAAAAACGATAGTGTCGGGAGGGGCAAGGAACGCGAGGACGAAGCCGAACCCTCCAAAAAAGCGCTCCAGGCAGGAGGGGGTGTAGAAACTCACGTGGGCGGGGTCCATGCGGTACCACCAGGCGTCGAAATCCTCCTCCAGGCTCGGCTGGAAGCGCGTGCGGATCGCGATGGCGCCTCCCGGGGCGACTCTGCCGGCAAGGAACGCGAGCTCGGCGCCCGGCTTGGCGATGTGCTCGGCCACTTCGTGGAGGGCGACGAGGCCGTAGGTTCGCCGCCGCCAGGCGCGGGTCGCTGCGAAGCAGGGGTCGTAGAGGTCGCAGTGGTAGCCGAGTTCGGCGAGGGTCGCGGCGAGGAGGGGGCGGGGGCCCGAGCCGAAATCGAGGATGGCGTCGCCGGGCGCGGCGAAGGGTATGATAGCCCGCCGGACGAAATCGCCCACGAAATCCCGGTAGCCCCGGTCGGCGGGGTCGTTGTCGTGGAGAAGGTAGCGGGCTTTCTCCTCGGCGCGGCTCAGGCGGGCCGAGGGCGCGAGGGCGACGAAGCCGCAGCTTCCGCAGCGGTGATAGGTGCGCGAAGTCTTTCGCGTCGAGGCGGCGAAGGGCTGGGCCGGCCCGCCGCAGAGGGGGCAGCGCATGGGCTCAAGGCCTTCGCGACTGCGGGACCGGCTGGGACGGCGTGGCCGACGCAGGCGGCGCGGCGCTCAACGCCGCGCGTTCCAGGACGCGAGGGAGAACTTCTCGCTGGCGAGCCGCGCCGCCGACGCCAGTTCCATCTCGGTGGGCTCGGCCTTCTCGATATCCAGGCCGAGGGCGCGCACGAAGCCGTCCAGGAGGGCGGCCTCGGCCTCCGGATAGGCGACGGCCCTGCCGAGCGCGTCCTCCAGCGATGTCACGCGGGCCTTCACGTCCGCGATCAGCTTGCCGAGGGATTTCTCCTTGGGCACCTTCAGCAGGGAGAACATCATCTCGGGATCGACGGAGAGCAGCACGGTGCCGTGCTGGAGCAGGCAGCCCCGCTTGCGGGTCTGGGCGTTGCCGGAGATCTTCCTGCCCGCGACGAGGATGTCGTTGATCGGCGCGAAGACCGCCTCCAGGCCGAAGGGCGCGAGCCCTTCGATGATGCCCGCGCAGAGGATGCCGTAGGATTCGGCGATCGAGGGCGGGGCGAGGGGGTGCCCCTCGGGGATGACGACACTGTAGGTGACCTCGGCCTCGTGGAAGACGGCGCCGCCGCCGGTTATCCGCCTGACGATGTCCACGCCGGCCCTGCGGCAGGCCTCGACGTCGACCTCATCCTCCATTTTCTGGAAGTAGCCCAGGGAGATGGCGGCCGGCTTCCAGCCGTAGAGGCGCAGGGTGGGGAGCCGGGTTCCGGCCGCCACCGACTCGAGGATGGCCTCGTCGAGCCCCATGTTGAAGGCCGCCTGGCCGTAGCCGGTTTCCAGTACGCTAAAGGGATAGCCCATCGCTCGCTCCTTGCAGGGTCGCCGCCACGCCGGCGCCCGTGATGCCCACCGCCTGAACGCCCAGT
>JAJTBU010000219.1 GCA_021286735.1 bacterium | reverse complement strand
CGCGCGGCGATCGAGGCCCTGGGCGCCGAAAACCGCGCCCTCGCGGCCAAGATCGACACCTACCGCCACACCCTCGAGGAGGCCCGACTCGGCAAGGCCAAGCTCCAGACGCAGATGACGGGCGCCCAGGACGCGCTGGCGGTCTTCCGCCGCGAGATCGCCGGGCAGGAAGCCAGCCTGCGGGAGCAGGAGACGGAGATTTTCGCCGAATCCCGCCGCCGCGACGAACTCAACGAGGAACTGGACGAGATCGATTCCAGCCTGGCCGAGCTCGAAGCCAAGGGCAAGAAGCTCGCCGGCGAAATGGACTCGATGGAAAAGGGGATCGCCCTCAAGAACGCCGACCTCGTGCAGCGCAAGAAGGATTCCCAGCGCCTCGCCGACCGCATGCAGGCTGTCCAGGCCGAGCTGGAGACCATCCACCTCTCGATCGCACAGAGCGAGACCGAGATCAAGAACATAAGGGAGAATTTCCTCGAGCTGTACTCGCGCGACCTCTCCGAGTTCGAGGAGCGCATGTTCGAACTCCGCTCCCCCGTGACCGAGCTGCGCGACACGCTCGCGGAGCTCCGCGGCAAGCTCAAGGATCTGGGATCGGTCAACCTCATGGCTCCCGAGGAGTACAAGGAAGTCAAGGAACGCTACGAGTTCCTGGCCGGACAGATGGCCGACCTCCAGAAGGCGCGCGACGACCTGAAGCAGATCACCGACGAAATCCGCAACGAGAGCGCCGAGCTCTTCCTGGAGACCTACAACAAGATCAAGAAGAACTTCCACAACATGTTCAGGCGGCTTTTCGGCGGCGGCAGGGCGGAGCTGCGCCTCTCCGACCCCGACCATATCCTCGAGTCGGGCATCGAGATCCTGGCCCAGCCCCCCGGGAAGAAGCTGGAGGCTATCTCCCTGCTCTCGGGCGGCGAGAAGACGCTCACCGCCATCGCCCTCCTCTTCGCCACGTACATGGTGAAGCCCTCGCCCTTCTGCTTCCTGGACGAGATCGACGCCGCCCTGGACGAGGCGAACGTCATCCGCTTCATCAACCTGCTGCGCGAGTTCTCGCGCACGAGCCAGTTCATCGTCATATCGCACAACAAGAAGACGGTGAGCGGCGCCGACACCCTCCTCGGCGTGACGATGGAGGAATCGGGCGTGACGAAGGCCATCGCCATCCGCCTCGAGCACCACCAGGCGGGCGAGGTTTCCCTGATGGTGCCGCAGGGCGAGGCTTTCGCCGAGGAAGAGGTCGAATACGAGGAGGGCAGGCAACTCAAGCCGACCGCGGAGGGGAAGAAGGAATCCGTCCATGCCTGAGACGATCCGCTCCTACTACCTCGAGCCCTCGGCGATCGCGGCCGAGGCGGGGGTGGTGTCCGTTGAAGTCTCCGGAGGCAGGGCGCGCGTCATCCTCGACGCGACGATCTTCTATCCCGAGGGCGGCGGCCAGCCCTGCGATCTCGGGACAATCGGCGGATACCGCGTCCTCGCCGTAACCGAAGAGGGCGGGGCGGTGGTCCACACCCTCGAGGGAGTCCCGGAGGGCGGGCTCGGCTTCGCCGCTGGCGACCAGGTCCACCTAGCGCTCGACGCGGGAAGGCGGCGCGACCATTGCCAGCAGCATTCGGGGCAGCACCTGCTCTCGGCCTTCCTGGAGCGCGAATACGACATCCACACGGTGGGCTTCCACCTCGGCGAGGCCTACAGCACGATCGACGTGACCTGCCCCTCGATGGGCGCGCCCATGGTCGCCGACCTGGAGCGACGGGCGGAGGCCTTCATCGCGGAGGGGCGCGGCTTCACGATCCACGAATGCCCGCCCGAGGATGTATCTTCTTTCCCTTTCAGGAAAAAGCTTCCCCAGGGCGCCGAGGTCATCCGCATCGTCGAGATAGACGGCTACGATTGGGTGGCCTGTTGCGGCACGCATGTCGCCTCGACGGACGAGCTGCGCGCCTTCATCATATTGTCTACTGAAAGATACAAGGGAAACACGCGGATCTACTTCGCGGCGGGGGAGAGGGCCCTGGCCACGCTCAGGCGGCGCTTCGGCGTTCTCCAGGAGGTCGCGGCGCGGCTCGGCACCTCGGCCGAGGAATGCCCCGCCGTGGCGACTGTCCTTCTCGAGCGCGCATCATCCGCCGAAGGCGAGCGCGACAGGCTCAGGCGCGAGCGCGCGGAGCTGGAGGTGGAGCTAGCCCTGCGGGATAGGGCGGCGGGAGGCTCCGCCGCTCGGCGCCCAGCCGCTCTGGCCGCCGAGCAGCCGCTCCTGTTCTCCTTCGCGGACCGCGGCGCCGACGACGCGGCGGAAGTCGCCAAGGCGGGAGCGGGCCGGGGGCTTTCGGTTGTCGCCATCTCCGAGCCCGACCGGACAGTCTGCGTGATGCGGGCCACGCCGGATCCCGCGGCTACCGCCGCGGATGCGGCAAAATCAGCCGACCTCGCCAGCGCCGCCAACCTAGGCGCCCGCCTCAAGCCCCTGCTTCAGGAGTCGGGGGGCAGGGGCGGCGGCGGCCCCCACCATTTCCGCGCGATCTTTTCCACGGCGCGGGAGGCCGCGGCCTTCGCCGAGAAAGTCTCCGCCCTGCTCGCCTAGGAATTCCTCTTTCGACTTATAGTCCGACCTCGCCGGGCCCCCGCGCCCGGTCGTAGAGCCACAGCCCCAGCATGAGCGCTGCGGCGACGCCCGCCACGATGCCCGCCACCGGCCATACCGCGGCCGCGCCCGAAACCGCGACGATTCTCCCAGAAATGAAGGGCGCCGAAAGCGAGCCCAGGTTGCCCACGACGGTGACGAGCGAGTTCACGCGCCCGCGGTGGCTCGAGGGCGTCTTGGATGCGACGAAGACGTTGAGGTTGGTGGCGGAGAGTATCTCGCCCCAAGTCCAGACCACGGTGGAGACCATGACGAGGAGGAAGCCCGGGTTGAGGGCCAGCATGCCGAAGCCGAGGCCGTAGAAGAGGCTGGCGATCGCCATGACGCAAAGGGCGGGCAGGGCGCCCGTGAGGCGGGCCAGGAGGGGCGTGCAGAGCACGACGGTGAGGCCGTTGACGGTCATGGCGGAGCCGAAAACCTCCGAGCCTCGCGCGCCGAGGGCCTCGTTCAGGAAGAGCGGCAGCGTGAAGCCGTTCTGGCCGTAGACGAAATTCATCACGGCGATGAGGCAGGCGAAGAGGAGGATGGTCGGCCGCTGGCGCAGGAGGGCCCAAAGGCCGCCTCTGAAGGCGCGCTCGGCGGCTGCTTCCACTGAGCTGTCGGCGGGATGCGCGCCGCCGCGGCGCGAGCCATCGCTGTGCGCGCCGCCGCCAGGCGCGGCGGCCTCCGGCCCTCCTCGCGTCGCTGTCGCCGCGCGGGCCGCCGCGCCAGCCGCCCTTCCCGTTTCGGGGATGAACTTGGCCATTATGGCGATGGAGGCGCTCAACACGCAGGCGTTGCCGATGAACATGAGCCCGGGCGCCCGGTGGAAGAGGAAGCCGGCCGCCAGGGGGCCGAGCGAAAAGCCGATGTTGTTGCCCCAATAGAGGAGGGCGTAGGCGTCCTTGCGCGATTCGGGCGGCGCGAGGTCGGCAACCAGAGCGCCCATAACCGGCCAGGTCATGGACAGGATCACCGAGGCTCCGCCTATCAGGAAAGGCAGGGCGGGGACGAAGCCGACCGCCAGGCAGACGAAGAAGAGCGCCGCCGCGGCGCCCTGGCAGGCGAGGATGATCCGCTTCCGCCCCATCGCGTCGCTCAGTTTTCCGCCGAGGAAAACTCCAGGCAGGGCCGAAGCCTGCACGAGGGTGAGAAAGAGCCCCGCCCGGTCGGCGCCCCAGCCCAGCTTGACTGTTAGGATCAGCGTCAAAAAGGGAAAGACGAAATTTCCCAGCGAGATGACGAGGCGCACCACGAAGAGCGCCCAGATCGGCCCGGGCAGGTTCCTGAAGGGGAGTTTCATGGCGCGCCTAGAATTCGAGCGGCCGTCGGTTGTCCGAGAGCCGCTGCGAGAGGTACTCCTTGTCGAGGGCCAGGGTTTCGACGATGGACCGGACCTGCTCGGCGGAGAGGAGGTTCTGCTCGGCGTAGAGGTAGACCAGGGCGCGCTCGGCGATGCAGGGCACGTCCAGGGCGTTCATCTGCACGGGGCAGGGGCTCTCGCAGTCGAGGTAGCGCCCGACCATGGAGGAGTAGAGTCTCGAAGCGGGGATGTTTCCCGACAGGGCGTTCAGTTCGGCGAGCAGGGGCGCTATGTTGCCGCGGGCGGCGAGCTCGCCCAGGGGCTTCAGGGTGAAGAAGGTGTATTCCTTGCCCGGCAGGTAGTGGTGCTCGTCGCAGCGCGTGCAGTAATTCGGTTCGCGCCCGTCCGATTTCCTGCGATCGCCACCGATGATGATCAGAGGGTCGAAGTAGAGCGCCGGGCATTCCTTCCCGTCCACCAGGTAGTAGCGGTAGGTGTAGAGCGAGTCCATGAGGCAGTCCTCGTGTTCGCAGTAGGCGGTGAGGGGGAAGACGTCGGTGGCGTTCTCAAGGAGGAGGCGCGCCGTCTGGTTGAAGATTTCCTTGCGGAAGTTGAGCACGAGGCTCGGGCAGATGAAGCAGAGGTCGCGGCGCCGCGACTCGTCCGCCATGAGGTAGGCGATCCGCTCGTCGAAGAAGGCCGTCTCGTCGACGATCCAGGTGCCTATCGTCGGATTGTCGGCCAGGAGAGTCTCCAGCTGGAAGGAGTCGCGCGCGGCGCCGATGTGGCCGCCGCAGCGCTCGTAGCCGCCGCGGAAGGCGAGGG
>JAJTBU010000218.1 GCA_021286735.1 bacterium | reverse complement strand
TCCACGGCTGGACCGTGTCGATCGGCAAGCGGCGCGACGGCCAGCCGGGCACCGAGGCCCTCCTGGTCATGCGCTAGCCGCCTCGGCGGCTAGCCTGCGCCGAGCGCCGCGACGCGGGCGCTGCGGGCGGCGGCTCGCGCGCCTACGCGTTGAAGCGGGCTTTTGTAGTCCACAGGCCGAGGGCGGGATTGGGCACGAAGAAGACCCGCTCTCCGTCGGGGAGTTCGTTCCATCCCAGCGAGAGCTTTTCCGGATCGTAGCGCCTCATCGTCTCGGCGAGGGGCGCCCAGCCGTAGCCTACGCCCTCGATCTCTTCCTGCGAGACGCCCGGCCCCGAGGCGTAGGCGACCTTGAACCGCCCCTCGCTCGAGCCGAAAGGCTAGCCGCCAGGTCCTCGCGCTCGCGCGCGAGGGGGCGGATCGTGGCCGAGGGGCGGTAGCCGTAGCGGCGGATCAGGGCGTCGATCCCCGGGTCCTCGCCGAAATGCGCCAGCCCCGGCGCCATGACGACGAGCTCGCCCCCGTCGGCCATGGCCATGCGCGTGCGGTAGACCGCCTTGTTGCCCAGCCAGGTGCTGCGGAACTCGGCCGGGTCGAGCCAGACGACGGCCTTGTCGATGGGACCCTCGAGCTGGTCGATGTTGACGAGGCGGGAGAGGGCCGCGGCTTGCGCGAAGCACTCGTTGTCGTCGCCGGCGAAAAATCCCTTCATCACGAGGCGCCCGTCCCCGCTCCTCCCCATGACGGTGAGGATCCAGAGGATGGGCGGCAGCTTGCCGCCGGCGAGTTCGAGCGCCTTGTCGAAGAGGCGCCGCACCGGCGTGTCGGCCCGCCCCATCATGCGCTCCATGCCGTAAGCCGCTCCCAGGAAGTGGCTCTTGTCGATCGATTCCTTGCCGCCGGTGCCGACAAAGATGTTCTTGGCGTGGTTGGCCATGCCGACCACCTCGTGCGGAACGACTTGCCCGATGGAGACGATGGCGTCGTAGCCGTCCTCCACCAGCTTGCGGCTGGCCATGACGGGGTAATCGTAGTCCACCACGCCGCCGCCGACCTCGCGCACGTAGGAGGCGGGGATGCGGGCGAACTCCAGAGGGTCCACGCGCCAGTCGTGGACTTGGAAGAGGGAGGCGGGAGTTCCGGGATACATCGTCGCGATCTCCGCGGGAGTCATGGGCGCGTGGGTGCCCAGGGCGGGCAGGACGGCCGCAAGCCTTCCACCGAGCAGGCCGTGGACAAGGTCGGTGATGGCGCCCGCCCGCGAGTGGAATCGGGTTATGTCCGGGGGCAGGGCGATCACCTTCCGCGCCCCGGCCACGCCGGCGAGGGCTTCGTTGACGAGGCCCGCGAGTTCTTCCGAAGTGATTTCATCCGCGGCCGAGCCGCGGGCTGCGTACATCATTGGATACTCCCCGGCGCGAGGGCGCCGCTTCCTGTCGATGCCTTTATTGTAGACGGAGGCGGCGCCCTCGCGCAAGAATGACCGTTCGGGCGGAAAACCGAGGGCAAACTGCCCGCGGACACGCTTCACTAGAACTGGTTAACAAGTTATAGTAGGGGAACCACAAGGAGCGTGTCATGAAAATCTTGAGCAAATATTCCGTGGGGACCGGCGACCGGTTCGGTAGGCAGGGCGAGGCGCAGCTCCGCGCCTTCGAGCTGTTGGCCGAGAAGGGCGTCGAGGCTTCCATCGTCTGGAACAAGTCGAACCGCGAGCACAACATCATCGGCACCGAGCCCCGCGACCAGCGCGCCGCCGCCGACGCCGCCGTCGCCGCCAGGGGCTTCGCGGGTTCCTACTGCGTCGACGCCGACCACATCGGCCTGCAGAACGTCGACAAGTTCATTCCCTATTGCGATTTCTTCACGATCGACGTGGCCGACTTCATCGGCAAGAGCGCGGCGCCCGAGCGGATCGCGGCCTTCGTCGCTTCGAACAAGAAGCTCGCCGGCGACAAGACGGCGCCCGTGGCCCTGACCGCAGAGCTGATCGAGGGCAGCGCCCGCAAGTACCTCTACGCCATCGACGAGGCCGCCAAGGTTTACCGGCACATCCTCGCCGCCAAGCCCGACGGGAATTTCCACGTCGAGGTGTCCATGGACGAGACCGACCTGCCCCAGACCCCAGCCGAGATGGCGGTGATTCTGGCCGGCCTGGCCGAGGTCGGCGTGCCCGTGCAGACCATCGCGCCCAAGTTCTCCGGGCGCTTCAACAAGGGCGTCGACTACGTCGGCAACGTCGACGACTTCCTCGCCGAGTTCGAGGCCGACGCCAAGGTCGCTCAGTGGGCGGTCGCGGCATTCGGCTTGCCGGCCAGCCTCAAGCTCTCCATCCACTCCGGCAGCGACAAGTACGGGATCTACCCCGGCATCGGGAAGATCGTGAAGAAGCTGGGCTGCGGCCTCCACCTCAAGACCGCCGGAACCTCCTGGCTCGAGGAGCTCGTCGGCCTGGCCGAGGCGGGCGGCGAGGGCCTCGCGATCGCCAAGCGCGTCTACGCCCAGGCCTACGCCCGCTACGCCGAGCTCGAGAAGCCCTACGCGACCGTGATCGACATCTCCATGGCGCGCCTGCCCAAGCCCGAAACTGTGAACGCCTGGGATTCCGAAGCCTTCGTCGCGGCGCTCCGCCACGACGGCAAGGACCCGCGCTACAACCAGGATTTCCGCCAGCTCCTGCACATCGGCTTCAAGGTGGCCGCCGAGATGGGCGACGAATACCTGAACGCCCTGGAGACCTACAAGGAAAGCATCGCCAGGAACGTCTGCGCGAATCTCTACGAGCGCCACATGGCGCCGCTCTTTCTCGCCTAAGGGAGGTGACCATGTCATTCATCGAATCGATGTTCTCGCTGGAAAATAAAACGATAGCGATCACGGGAGGCGGCGGCGCCATCCCCGGCACCCTCGCTGTGGCCTACGCCAAGGCCGGCGCCACGGTCGTCCTCTGGGGCCGCGGCACGAATCACCCGATGGCCGAGGCCGCCGCCAAGGTGGCCCAGGAGGCGGGGAGCGCCAAGGTCTACGCCGTCACGGTCGACACCGCCTCGGCCGCCGCCTGCGAGGCCGCGATCGCCGAGTCCGAGAAGCTCGCCGGCCGCGCGCCCGACGTCCTCGTGAACGGCGTCGGCGGAAACCGCGGCAAGGCCCCCTTCGTCGACATGGACGAGGCGGTCTTCAAGGATGTCCTCGAGCTCAACCTCCTGGCGGGCCTGGTCACGCCAACCAGGGCCTTCGCCCGCTACTGGATCGCCCGCGGCATCGCGGGCTGCGTGATCAACATGACCTCCATGTCGAGCTACAAGCCCCTCTCCGGCGTCTGGGCCTACGACGCCTCCAAGGCGGGCGTCCTCAACCTGAACGAGGGCTTGGCCAAGGAGCTGGCGCCCCACGGCATCAGGGTGAACGCCATCGCGCCCGGCTTCTTCATCGGCAACCAGAACCGCGCCCTCCTGATCGACGAGAAGACGGGCGACCTCACCCCCCGCGGAAAGGCCGTGGTGGGGCACACGCCCTTCGGCCGATTCGGCGACGTCAAGGAGCTCTGGGGCGCCGCCCTCTTCCTGGCCAGCGACGCCGCGGCCGGCTTCGTCACCGGCGTGAGCCTGCCCGTCGACGGCGGCTACCTCACCGACAACATCTAGCCGGGCAGGGGCCGGCGCTCGGGGTGCTCTCGCGCGCTTCCGTGGCGCCGGCCCCGCCCGCGAAAAGGATTGAATATGAAAGCCTTCATGGACAAGGATTTCCTCTTGGATACCGAGACCGCGCGCCGCCTCTACCACGAGGAAGCGGCCGGCCTCCCCATCTTCGACTACCACTGCCACCTCTCCCCCAAGGAGATCGCCGAGAACAAGCCCTTCACCGACATCGCGGAGCTCTGGCTCAAGGGCGACCACTACAAGTGGCGGATCATGCGCTCGAACGGCGCCGACGAGTCCCTCTGCTCGGGCAAGGCCTCCTGGGCGGACAAGTTCGTAGCCTTCGCGGCGGCGCTGGAAAAGGCGCCGGGGAATCCCCTCCTGCACTGGTCCCACTTGGAACTCAAGCGCACCTACGGCATCGACGAGGTGCTCACCGTAAAGAACGCCCTCGCGATCCGCGAACGGGCCAACGCGGTGATCGCCGAGCGCGGCGACAGCCCGCGGACCATGTTCGCGCACTACGGCGTGGCCGTGGTCTGCACCACCGACGATCCCGCCGACGACCTTTCCTGGCACAAGGCGGTCGCAGCCGACCCCCAGGTGGGCGTCGGGGCCGCCGCCGCGGGGAAAAAGGTCGCGCGCGTCCTGCCCGCCTTCCGCCCCGACAAGGCGATGAACGCCGCGGACGCGGCGGCCTGGAAGGCTTACGCGGCCACGCTGGGCGCCGCCGCCGGCGTCGACATCGCGCGCTACGCCGATCTCGCCGAGGCGCTGTCCCGTCGGCACGCCTTCTTCCACGAGCAGGGCTGCCGGCTCTCCGACCACGCCCTCCTCGTGCCGCCCTTCGCTCCGGCATCGGAATCCGAGCTCGACGCCATCGTGGCCAAGCTTCTCAAGGGCGCGGACATCGACGCCCTTTCGCGCGAAAAACTCGCCACGGCCGTCCTCCTCCACGTCGCGCGCTTGAACGCGGCCGCCGGCTGGACCATGCAGCTCCACATGGGCGCGCTCCGCAACGTGAACGCGCGCCTCTACCGCTCCTACGGCCCCGACGGCGGCGGCGACGCCATCTCCGACGCCGTGGTCATCGCGCCGCTCGCCGCCTTCCTGGACAGCCTGGACGCGGA
>JAJTBU010000217.1 GCA_021286735.1 bacterium | reverse complement strand
AGATGCTCGCCTCGATGAGGGGCAAGTTCCTCGTCAACGTCGGCCGCGGATCGACGGTGGACGAGGAGGGCCTCTACCTGGCGCTCCGCGACGGCGTCCTCAAGGGTGCGGCGATCGACACCTGGTACACCTATCCCGAGACGGGAAAGGTCGGCGCCCCGTCGCGCTTCCCGATCCACGAGCTGCCGAACGTCATCCTGTCGCCGCACGTCGGGGGCAGCACCAACCAGGCCACGGCGAAAGCGGTGGCGGCGACCTCGAAGAATATCAGGGATTACTTGAATACCGGAAACTGCGGGCGCGAGGCCGACCTCCTGGCGATGTACTGAAGGCGGCGCGAGGCCGCGGGGGGCATGGCGGCGGGGCCGCCGCCATGCCCCCGCGCCGATGCCCGGCGGACCGGCCTTCCGCCTAGAAGAGGTCTTCCGGCGCCTCGATGAGCATGTGCGGAAAGTCCGCGTAGAGGCTCAGAAGTTCGTAGAGGCGGTCGAAGGGGATCCGCTCGCGGTCGAACACGACGTAGGGCAGGAGCTCCGAAAGCCTCTCGGCGTTGTAGCCGGTCTTGCCGGTGATGATCACCATCGTCTCGAGGTCCTGGGCCTCCTCGGTGGCCCGGTAGGCCAGGGAGAGGTTCCTCGTGGCGAAGAACATCCTCGTCTGGTAGCCCTCCTGGGGATCGGGCGAGAAAAAGTGCGCCAGCTCGTAGTAATGGTCGGGGAAGATGAAGGCGTCCTGTATCCGCTCGACCAGGCGCTCGGAGGGGATCCTCGTGTCGCTGGTCAGGATAATCTGATAGAGGGTATAGGGATTGTCCCTCCGCAGGTCGCGGGCGGCGCGCACGAGCCTGGAGAGGCTTTCGGGATCGTCGGCGTCGGCGAGGAGGGTCAGCGAGTTGGAGAGTTTCGTGGGGTTGAGGCGCATCCAGTCGATGTTTTCGAGCTTGCGGGTGTCCACGAAGGCCCTGAAGCCGTTTTTCTCGGAAGCGAAATGCGGGGCGGGCGGGGCGGCCCACTCGACGTCGAAGCTCTCCTCGAAGGCGGCCACGGCGTCGATCATGTCGTCGCCCGATATCCAGTCGTTGCTCGTCACCCAGTAGGGGGGAAGCTCCATCCGCGACATGCGCCACTCGTCGGCGCGCTCCCTGGCGTCGGTGCCCGGCAGGAAGGAGAGGGGGTAGAGTTCGGCTTCCTGGCCGAGGCCGTGCATGCCGAGGAAGTCGAAGGTCTCGATCACCTGCTCGTACCCGTCGAAGGGAAGGCCGAGGATCAGGCCGGTCTTCACTATGATGCGCTGTTTCTGGAGTATCTCGGCGCCCCGGGCGAAGCCCTCCAGGTCCATGCCGCGGTTGACCGCCTCCAGGGCCTTCGGGTTGATGCTCTGGAGTCCCGCCTCTATGGAGGCGATGCCCGCCGATTTGAGGAGGGAGCCGAGCCTGTCCGTGACGGCGTCCAGCCTCATCTCGGTGTGCATGGGGATGGCCGCGGTGTTCGCGTCGGCGAAATCCGCCAACCGCTGCTCGAGGTCCGCGCCGAACTGGAAGGAGGGATCCATGATGTACAGCTCGGAGCAGCCGACCTGCGAGGCTTTCCTGATCACCTGCAGGGCCTGCTCGTGGGGATAGCGCCGCAGGGTGGGGTAGTTCTTGCCGTAGAAGCAGTAGGCGCAGTGGTAGGGGCAGCCGCGCATCGTCTCGATGTGGATCGGCGCGTCCTTGACGATGGGCAGGGTTCCCGCCAGGTAGGGGCTCGGCAGGGTCGCCAGGTCGAGGAGGCTCTCGGCCTTGTAGAGTTTGGACAGGGGGCGGTGCTGCCTGACGTCGCGCAAAATCGCCGCGAAGGGAAGCTCGCCCTCGCCGCAGGCGAGGGCGTGGAAGGGCGAGCGGTCCATGATCGGCATGCCCTCGACGACCTCGGGTCCGCCGGCCACGAAGCGCGCGCGCGGCAGTTTCTCCCGCGCCTTTCCCGCTACGTAGAGGCTGCGCTCGAGGTTCCACGCGTAGAGGCTGAAGGCGACGAGGTCGGGCTCGCCCGCCACCAGGCTTTCGACGATCGCCGAATCCGAGCCGTAGTCGGCGACGCCCTGGTCGAGGATGCCCCACTCCGACCTTTCCAAAAGGCCCAGCGATTCCGCGTAGGCGGTGAGGTAGCCCGCGGCCAGGGGCACGTTGGCCGCCGAGTCGTCCCAATCCGGTTCCTGGACCGGCAGTTGCACAAATAATATCTTCATTGTCCTAGCGCACCTATTCCTTGCGTTCACTGTACGGGAAAAGCCCGATTTAATCAGCCCCGGCGCCGAGAATGTCCGCGAGTCCCGCCGACGCGGGGAAATCCGGGAAGCGCCCGTGCCAGGGGCCGCGCCTGTCGGCGCCGGAGACGGCCGCGGCGAGCCTCTCCAGGTACGCTCTCCGGGGCAGGTCGACGCCGCCCATGCCCGCCACGTAGTCAGTATATACCTGGCTGTCGATCAGCGTGAAACCGTTTTCGAAGAGCTTCATGGCCAGGCAGAGGAAGGCCGCGCGCGAGGCGCCGCTGGAGGCGCTGAACATCGACTCGCCGAAGAACGCGTCGCCGAGGCTCACGCCGTACAGGCCGCCGGCCAGCTCGTCCCCCGCCCAGGCCTCCGCCGAGTGCGCGTACCCGAGACGGTGGAGCTCCTTGTACGCGTCGATCATGTCTTCCACGATCCAGGTGCCGCCTTGTCCGGGGCGTTCGATGCGGGCGCAGCGCTCGATCACCCGGTCGAAGGCGCGGTCGAGCGTAAGCCTATATTCTCGCCGCCTGAGCAGCTTGCGCGAGGTGGCGGGAATATGAAAAGTCTCGGGGAGCACGGCGAACCGCGGGTCCGGGCTCCACCACAGCAGGGGTTCCCTCTCCCCGTACCAGGGGAATATCCCCTGTCGGTAGGCCGACAGGAGAATCCCCGGGGACAGGTTGCCGCCCACGCAGACGATCCCCTCGGGCGAGGCCTCCTCGATCGGGGGAAAACAATACGAACAGCCCTCGTCGAGTCTGGGAACGGAGCGCAGAAATCGTATCATTCCATGTCGAGCCAGCGAGCCCGCCCGCTTGGGGCGATCAGGCCGGCTGCCCCGCGGCCACCGGCGCCTGGGCTTCGGAAACCGCGGCGGGCGGCTCGACTGTGAAGGCTATGTCATCGGCGACCAGGTCGGCTATCGCGGTTCCCCCGTGCTCGAGCCGTCCGAAGAGGACCTCGTCCACGAAGAAGGGTTTGATCTTGTCCTCGACGAGGCGGCCGATGTTGCGGGCTCCGAATTCCCTCGAATACCCCTTCTCGGCCAGGTAGGCGATCACGGCCTCGCTCGCCACGAGCTTGACCTTTTTGTCGGCGAGCTGCTCCCTGAAGTCGTCCAGGGCCTTGGCGACGATTTTCTGGATGATGTCCATCGGCAGGTTGCCGAAGTGCACCACGGCGTCCAGGCGGTTGCGGAACTCGGGCGTGAAGGAGCGCTCCACGGCGTCGTCCAGCGCCGCGTTGGTCATGACGCGGTCGCCGAAGCCAATCAGGCTCTTGCCCACGTCGCGGGCGCCCGCGTTGCTGGTCATGATCAGGATGACGTTGCGGAAATCGGCCTTCCTGCCCTGGTTGTCGGTGAGCGTGGCGTAGTCCATGATCTGCAGGAGGATGTTGTAAATGTCGCCGTGCGCCTTCTCGATCTCGTCGAGGAGGACCACCGCGTGGGGATTCTTGCGGATGGCGTCCGTGAGCAGGCCGCCCTCCTCGTAGCCGACATAGCCGGGCGGCGAGCCGATCAGGCGGGACACGGTGTGCTTCTCCTGGTACTCGCTCATGTCGAAGCGGTGGAGCGTGACGCCCAGCTGCTTGGCCAGTTGCCGGGCGAGCTCGGTCTTGCCGACGCCCGTCGGCCCGACGAAGAGGAAGTTCGCCACGGGCTTGTCCGGAGCCCTGAAGCCCGCGCGGCTGCGCTTGACCGCCTTGACCACGGCGTCGATGGCGGAGTCCTGGCCGAAGACCTCGCGCTTGAGCGCGGCGTCCAGGCCGGCGAGCCTGTCCTTTTCGGACGAGGAGACCGAGCGCTCCGGGATCCTGGCTATCTTGGCCACGACCGTTTCGATCTCGGGCACCTTTATCTCGACGAGGCTGTCCGCCTCCTTCTCGCCTTCTTTGTAAGCGTTGATCCGCGCCCGCGCCCCCGCCTCGTCGATCACGTCGATCGCCTTGTCGGGCAGGCGCCGCTCGGTGATGAACTGGGCCGAGAGCCGAACCGCGGACTCCAGCGCCTCGTCCGAGTAATGGACCTTGTGGTATTCCTCGTACTTCGGGCGCAGGCCTTTGAGGATTTCCACCGTCTCGGCCTGACTGGGCTCGGCGATGTCGATCTTCTGGAAGCGGCGCGACAAGGCGCGGTCCTTCTCGAAAATCTTGTTGTACTCGTCGTAGGTGGTCGAGCCGATGCAGCGCAGCTTGCCCGAGGTCAGGGCGGGCTTGAGCAGGTTCGAGGCGTCCATGGAGCCGCCCGTCACCGCGCCCGCGCCGACGATCGTGTGTATCTCGTCGATGAAGAGGATGGCCTTCTCCTTTTTGAGGAGGACGTCCACCACCTTCTTGACGCGCTCCTCGAAGTCGCCGCGGAACTTCGTCCCGGCGAGGAGGGCGCCCATGTCCAGGCTGTAGAGCGTGTAGCCCGCGAGGAGGGGAGGGACCTTGCCCGCCACGATGCGCTGGGCGAGGCCTTCGGTTATGGCCGTCTTGCCCACGCCGGGTTCGCCCACGTGGATGGGGTTGTTCTTGAGGCGCCTGCAGAGCACCTGGATCGTGCGCTCGCTCTCGGCC
>JAJTBU010000216.1 GCA_021286735.1 bacterium | reverse complement strand
GCTCTTCCCCGCCGAAGCCGACGATCCCATGCTCCGCGTCTGCATGTCCCTGCGCGAAGCCCAGCGCCTGAAAGAAGGCAACCTTTTCCCCTCGCCGACTCCGGACTGACGCCTCCCCGGCAAGCCCCGTTGACACCCGCACCAAGAGGCCATAGCATAAGTGGCATACAAGTTTGCCCAATTCCCGACTCCCAGGAGGAAAAGACGTGACGAAAGAGCGGATCGCCGAGCTGAGGGATTTCTACATTAGCGAACTCGCGGATGACAATATCCCCTTCTGGCTGGAGCACGGGCTGGACCGGGAGTTCGGCGGTCTCATGGACTTCCTGGACGCCAAGGGCGAGCCTCTCTCCACGGACAAGGGCGGCTGGATCCAGGGCCGCTTCACCTGGGCGCTGTCCCGGGCGCTCGAAGCTCTTGAAGGCAAGCTCGAGCCCGAAAAGCGGGCGGAATGGCTCGAAGCCGCCCGCCTCATGGCCGGCTTCGTCCAGAACAAAGTGCTCGCCGGCCCCGGCGGCCGGGCTTACTTCGAGCTCACCCGCGAAGGGGAGCCCCTCGTGCTTCGCCGCTACCTCTTCTCGGAGACCTTCGCCATCATCGGCCTGGCCCAGTACGCCAAGCTCACCGGCGACCGCTCGTATCTGGAAAAAGCCCTCGAAACCCTCGCCGTCCACGAGGCCAACAGGGGCAAGCTGGCGCCCAAGATCGACCCGGCGGTCCGGCGCATGCGCGGCCACTCCGAAACCATGATCCTCATCAACGTATTCCAGGTCCTGCGGGCCTGCGACCCCGGGCGCGCCGCCGACTACACGGCCAAGATCGACGCTCAGATCGAGGAGCTCTTCCGCTGGTTCGTCAAGCCGGAGGAGCGCGTCCTCCTCGAGACCGTGAACGAGGATGGAAGCCGGGCCGAAGGCCCCGAAGGGCGCTGCGTCAATCCGGGCCACTGCCTGGAGACGGCCTGGTTCCTCATGGAGGAAGGCCGCTGGCGCGGCGACGAGGCGCTGATCCGCAGGGCCCTGCCCATCGTCGAGTGGTCCCTGGAGCGCGGCTGGGACCGCGACTTCGGCGGCATCTTCTCCTTCGTCGACCTGGACGGCAGGATGCCCGCCCAGATCGAGTGGGACATGAAATACTGGTGGCCGCACTGCGAGGCCACCTACGCCTGCCTCCTGGCCTACGCCCTCACGGGCGAAGCCCGCTGGGAGCGCTGGTTCGAGGCCCTGCACGACTATACCTGGAAACACTTCCCCGACCGAGTCCACGGCGAGTGGTTCGGCTACCTGCGCCGCGACGGCACGATAGCCAACGACGTAAAGGGCAACCACTACAAGGGCGCTTTCCACGTCGCCCGTTTCGAGCTCTACGCGGGGCTCCTCCTGGACGCCCTGCTGAGGAAGGGGAGCGGCTTGGCCGCCCTCTCTGGCCAGGAGACCTTGGGCCGGCTCGGGGGGAGCGCTTCTTGACCGAGAACGGCATCGACGATATCCACGCCACCCTGAGGAAACGCATCCTGGGCGCGGACTACTACCCTGGAAAAAAGCTCTCCGAAAACTCCTTGGCCAAGGAGTTCGGCTGCTCGCGCACGCCGGTGCGCGAGGCACTCAAGCGCCTGGAGCATGAAAGCCTGATCGAGATCAGGCCCCAATCCGGCGCCTATGTCCGCCAAGTCACGACCAAGGACTACACCGACCTCCTGGAGGTCAGGGCCTACCTCGAGGGGCTCGCCTTCCGCCTCGCGCTGGAGCGGGCCTCGGACGAAGGCCTCAAGGTCCTCGACGACGACATCCTCGAGATGGACCGGATCATCGCCGCCATGCCCATCGACATGGGACGCTACGGGGAGGCGCACTACCGCTTCCACAGCCATTTGGTCGAACTCGCCGGCAACGAGCTTCTCGCGCAGATGTTCGAGCGGCTCAACCTGCGCGCCTCCCACATGTTCCTGCGCTCCATGGACGCCGAGAGCGCCGCGCGCACCCAGGCCGAACATTGCCGCATAGCGCGCCAGCTCGCGGAGCGGGACAAATCGGGCGAGAAGTTCGTGATCGACCACCTGTGGCGGAAAAAGTCGTATCTGAGTTATTGAGGGGCATAAAAATGGCGCAGACAGATTCGCGGAACTTTGGCTTCGACTCCAGGACGCTGGCCGACGGCCGCGCGCTCGAGATAAGGCCGGCCAAGCCATCCGACGCGCCGGCCCTCATCGCCTACGTGGAGGAGGTCTGCGCGGAGTCGGACAACCTCACCTTCGGGCCGGGGGAGTTCGGCATGACGCTCAGCCAGGAGATGGATTTCCTGCGCGCCGTGGCGGCGGCCGACAACCAAGTCTACCTTCTGGGGCTCGTCGGCGGCAGGATCGTCGCGGCGCTCAACTTCGCGGGCGGCAAGCGGCCCAGGACCCGCCACTCAGGCGAGTTCGGCATTTCGGTGCGCAGGGAATTCTGGGGCCTCGGCGCGAGCTCGGCCATGCTCGACGCCCTCGTCGCCTGGGCCGGGCGCGGCGGCATCGTGCGCAAGATCGGCCTGCGCGTCCGCACCGACAACGAGCGCGCCATCGCCCTCTACGAAAGGAAGGGCTTCGTCCGCGAGGGCACCCTGCGCGCCGAGCTCGCCGTGGGCGACGTCCTCTACGATCTCCACGCCATGGCCCTGTTCCTGTAGGGCGCGGCGAGGACGCCCTCACGGCTTGGGCGCCGCGGCGTCGCCCCCGTAAAAAAAGGAGGCCGGCATGACGCCGGCCTCCTTTTTCTCGCGAACCTATGCGCGCTTGCGCCGCCTAGGCCTTCTTGCCGAAAAGCTTCTTGAACCCCATCGGGACATATTTCCAGTACGGATTCGTGATCGAGACGAAGGCGATCAGGAGGAAGGCCACCGCGATCGGCCTCTGGACGAAGATCGCCAGGCTGCCGTCGGAAATGACCATCGACTGCCTGAACTTTTCCTCCATCTGCTTGCCGAGGACCATGCCCAGGATGATGGGCGAGGCCGGTATGTCGGCGCGCTTCATGCCGTAGCCGATTATGCCGAAGAGGACCATCAGCACCAGGTCCTGGACGCTGTTGTTCATCGTGTAGACGCCCAGGAAGGAGAACATGATGATGAAGAGCGTCAGCAGGTACTCGGGCACCTTGAGGAGCTTGACCCACATGCCGACGAGGGGGAGGTTGAGCACGAGCAGCATGATGTTGCCGATGTACATGCTCGCGATCAGGCCCCAGACGAAGGCGGGCTGCTGCTGGAAGAGGAGAGGGCCGGGCTGGAGGCCCATCATGATCAGGGCGCCCAGCATGATGGCCGTCGTGCCCGATCCGGGGATGCCCAGGCAGAGCAGGTAGATCAGGGAGCCGCCGGCGGCCGCGTTGTTCGCGGACTCGGGGCCGGTCACGCCTTCGATGGCGCCCGTGCCGAGCTCGTCCTTGTACTTGCTGAAGCGCTTCTCGATGCCGTAGGAGACGAAGCTGGCGACGGCCGCGCCGGCGCCGGCCACGCCGCCGACGAAGAAGCCCGAAAGGGTGCCGCGGATCGTGGAGGGCCAGAAGCGCTTCCAGTCTTCCTTGGTGAGCCAAAGGCCGCCCTTGATCTTCTCCATCGACTCTTCCTTCGGGTTCTTCATCTCGCTGATGTTGATGAAGACCTCGGTCAGGGCGAAGATGCCGATCGCCACCACGAGGAACTCGATGCCGTCCATGAACTGGAGGTTGCCGAAGGTGAAGCGCTGAACGGCGCTCTGCATGTCGATGCCGACCATGGCGATCGCCAGGCCCAGGAGGGTCGCGAAGAGGGCCTTGAGCATCGAGCGGCCCGCGAGGCTCGTCACGACGGTGAGGCCCATGACCATGAGGGCGAAGAATTCGGGCGGGCCGAACTTGATCGCGATCTTGGCGAGGAGGGGGCCGAAGGCCATCAGCATGATCGTTGCGAAGGTGCCCGCGATGAAGGAGCCGATGGCCGCCGCGGCGAGGGCGGGACCGGCGCGGCCCTTCTTGGCCATCTCGTGGCCGTCGATGCAGGTGACGACGCTGGAGGACTCGCCCGGCGTGTTCACGAGGATCGCGGTGGTCGAGCCGCCGTACATGGCGCCGTAGTAGATGCCCGCCATCAGGATGATGGCCGAGGCGGGCGGCATTCCGAAGGTTATGGGGATGAGGAGGGCGACGCCCGTCATGGGGCCGATGCCCGGCAGAACGCCGATGATCGTTCCCAGGAAGACGCCGACGAAGGCCAGGAGGAGGTTGAGCGGCGTCCCTGCGACGCCGAAACCGAGCGCTATGTTGCTGAAGAGCTGCTGCATCCTTTCCTCCTACAGCCCGAACACGCTGAGGATCCCAGCGGGAAGCTGGACCCTGAGCAGCATCGTGAAGATGAAATACATGCCGAAGCTGCCGATGAGCCCGATGATTGTGTCGCGGACCAGGTGCTTCCTGTTGAAGATGAAAATGCCGGCCATGAAGGCCAGGAAGGTCGTGACCGCGTAGCCCAGGGGCTCGAACAGGAAGGCGTAGGCGATCATCACGAGCGTCATGATGCCCATCGTCTTGAGGTCGGCCTTCGTCTCCACCTTATCGTCGGCGCCGATGATGGCGGCGCGCTTCTCGTCCGCTTCCTTGACCAAGCCGCGCATCTGCTGCACGAGATAGATGAGCGAGATCAGGAGCATGAGGCCGCTCACCGCCTTGGGGAAGACGTCGGGGCCGACCACCTGCTTCAGGGCGGATTTGGGGATCCCGAACCAGGAAGCGCCGACGTAGGCCGCCGAGAAGGCCGTCATGATCACGCTCGCGATACGCTCTTCGCGTTTTTTCGCTGCCATTGAATGTTCTCCGATTGGAAAA
>JAJTBU010000215.1 GCA_021286735.1 bacterium | reverse complement strand
AATAAAGGTGTGGAAAAAATGAAATTGAAGACTGCGATGTGTGTTATCGTTTTGCTCGCCGTCGTGGGCGCCGGTTCTGGCGTTTTCGCCGACGCGGCGTCGCCCGACAGTTCGATGAGCCTCGCGGCGGCGCGCGACCTCGCGCTCTCCCGCTCCAAGTCGCTGAAACAGGCGACGCTCGCCGTCGACGCGAGCCTCCTGGCTGAAAAAGGGGCGAGCTACAACGCCTTGCCCGATGCCTCGGTCTCGGTGAAGGGCGCCTTCGACTACGCCGGCGCCTCGAGCCTGTCGCTCGCCGACACGGCGGCGGTCTCCGCCACCCTGTCGGTCTCGCAGGCGATCTACGACGGCGGCGCGAACGCCATCCTCCTGGCCATCGACAAGCTCGCCACGAAGAGCGCGCGCCAGGAGGCGAGGGCGGCGTATTTCGACGCCCTCCTCGCCATCGATCAAGCTTATTACGGCCTGCTCGAGGCGAAATCCGCCCTCGAGGCCGCCGAGAGCGACCTGGCGGCGTCCAAGGCTCATCAGGACATCACCCAGGCAAAATTCAGCTCGGGCATGGTGATCAAGGCCTCCCTCATGGAGGCGCAGGCGGAGACCGCGTCCAAGGAAACCGCGCTGAGCCAGGCGCGCAAGAGCCTGGCGGTCGCCAAGTCGAGCCTGAAATCGCTCACCGGGACCGATGCCCAGCCGACGGCGATCGAGCAGGCCACCTATCAGGGCGCGATGGACCGGCTCATGGGAATGAGCGAGGGAGACGCAGCGGCGCTGGTCGCGACGCTGCGCGCGTCGGCTGCGGCCAACAACCCCGACCTCGCGGCGGCGTCGATCGCTGTCGAGACGGCGAACAAGGAAATCGAGCAGGCGAAAGCAGGCTCTTCTCCCGCCATCGCGGCGTCGTGGTCGCACACGGCCTCCTATTCGGCCGCGGCCGGCCTCGATCTCGCCTCTGGCGGGGCGCTGACGCTCTCGCTGTCGATCCCCCTCGATTACCTCGCCGCGCAAAACGCCGTCAAGATAAAGTCCGTCGGCGCCGCGAAGGCCAGCCTGGCGAGCCAAGCCGCCTCCGATTCGCTCATGCTCGACATCGAAAGCGATCTCTATGGGCTGGTGTCCTCGGCGAGTTCGGTCGCCTCCTCGGCCAAGGCCCTCGAATACGCCGAGAGCAATTACACCGCCAAGCTGGAGCTCTTCAAGCTTTCGAAAGCCTCCTCATCGGACCTGTCAGACGCGCAGCTTCTCGTCTCGAGCAGCCGCTCGGCCCTCATCTCGGCGCGCTACACCTTCCTGAAAGGGCTGTCGGCCCTCAGGTGCCTCGTCGGGATGGAGGAGGAAGGCCTGTTTCTAAGCCTGGTGCGGTGATAGGCTAGGGAGAATGGCCGCCGGGGCTCGCCGCCCCGGGGCCTCGCAACGGAGCAATCGCAACGGAGCAATCGCATGAGAATGCGCACGACATCGGCGATCGCCGCGGCGATCGCCTTCACACTCCTCTCGCTCGCTTCATGGGGGATCTTCAGGGGGCAGCGTCTCCTCTACAGCCTCGAGGCGCGCAACGAGGCGGAACAGACCATGACCGCGCTCTTCACGAGCCTCAAGAACTACGACGATTTCGGGGCGGCCATAGAGCAGAACCCGGCGCTGAAAGCGCGGGTGGTAGGCCTGGGGCTCTTCGACGCCCAGGGCGGGCGGCTCTGGGCCTGGGGCGAGGTGCCCGAACGATTCGCCGCCGCCGCGAACCAGGCGCAGTGGCGGGACGACAAGGAGCGGCAATACGCCGAGGACCCCGCGAAGCGCTCCCTGCGCTTGATCCTCCGGCCCACGCGGATGATTCCTCCGCCGCCGCGCGATCGGCCTGAGGATGGAAAGCCCGACGAGCGCGGAACCTTCGCGCGGCAGCCCGAAGGGGAAAAGCCGCCCATGCTCGAGTTCATGCGAAAGAGCGAGGTGCTGTACCTGGAACTGCGGCAGGACCGCTTCTGGAACAAGGTCGCCCTTCTCTGGATACTCTTCGCCGCGCTGGAAGCATGCTTGGCCGCGACGATTTTCCTCGTGCGCCTCCTCTTTTTGCGAAACCGCGAGTACCGCGAGACCCTGGAGCGCCAGAAAAAGCTCGTCGTGCTCGGAACCGCGGCGAGCACGCTTGCGCACGAGATAAAGAACCCCCTCCTGGCGATCCGCCTCCAGGCGAGCATCCTGGAGAAGACCCTGCCCGAAGCGTCGAGCGCCGAGGTTGCGATCATCAAAGCCGAAGTCGACCGCCTTTCGAAGCTGACGACGCGTGTCAACGACTTCCTCAGGGATCCGCTGGGACAGCCTGAACTCATCGATCCTGCCGAGCTGGCCAACGACATAGGCCGAAGCCTCTGCGGACGCGACCTGGCGCCCGCTGGGCAGGCAGGGCTCAGGGCATCGATAGATCCGGAGCGATGCCGCTCGATCCTCGAAAACTTGATAAGGAACGCGCTCGAGAGCGGCGGCGATGCCGGCAAGGTCGAGGTCGCCGTGAGCGCCGAAGGCGGCGCAATCCACGTCGACGTGCTCGACCGGGGCGCCGGGATAGCGCCCGCCGATCGCGCGAGAATCTTCGACCCCTTCTTCACCACGAAGAGCAGGGGAACGGGCATCGGCCTCGCGATCTGCGAACGCTTCGCGACGGCGGCGGGGGGGCGCGTCGAACTCTCGGCGAGGGATGGCGGGGGTACGCGCGCGCGCCTCACGCTTCCGCGCAGGGGCGGGGCAAAGGACGCGAATCCATGAACGTGCTCGTCGTCGACGATGAGAAGAATATCCGCGACTCGATACAGAAGCTCTTCGGCCTCGAGGGCATGGAAGTGACGACCGCCGCCGACGGCCTCGAGGGGCAGCGCGAACTCCTCGCGCGGACCTTCGACGCCGTCATCCTCGACCTCCGCATGCCGCGCATGGGCGGCCAGGCCCTCCTGGAATGGATCGTCGCGGAGGGGATACGGTCGCCCGTCGTCATGATCTCAGCTCTCGGCGAGATCGCCGACGCCGTTCGCGCGATCAAGTCCGGCGCCGACGATTATCTCATCAAGCCCTTCGACCCGGAGGAGCTGATCCGCAAGGTCAGGGCGGCGGCGGAGAACCGGAGGCGCGACGACGTCCTCGAGGCGAAGGCCCGGACGGAAAAGCGGCTTTCGCGGCTCCTCGGCGGCTCGCGCGCCATCGAATCCATACGGTCGCTCATAGCGCGCGTCGCCCCGACGGAGAGCACCGTGCTCATCACGGGCGAAAGCGGGACGGGCAAGGAAGTGGTGGCGCGCGAGATCCACGCGGCATCGAAGGCCGCGTCGGAGCCCTTCGTGGCGGTCAACATCGGGGGCATGCACGCCGAACTCCTCGAGAGCGAGCTCTTCGGCCACGAAAAAGGCGCCTTTACCGGCGCCGACGCCCGCAAGCCGGGGCTCTTCGAGCTGGCGGGGAAGGGGAGCCTCTTCCTGGACGAAATCGGCGACATGCCCTTGCCGCTGCAGGTGAAACTGCTGCGGGTGCTGCAGGAGCGCCGCACGAGGCGCCTCGGGGGCACCAGGGACATCCCTATAGAAGCGCGCATCCTGTCGGCGACGAACCGGGACATCGACAATCTCGTGGCGCAGGGCAGGTTCCGCGAAGACCTCTATTACCGGCTCGACGTGGTCAGGATCCGGATTCCACCCCTTCGCGAGCGGCGCGAGGACATTCCAGTCCTCGCGGAGCATATCCTCGCGAAGCTCGCCGACCGGATGGGAAGGCTTCCGAAGCGCGCCTCCGAAGCCGTGACGGCCCTGCTCTCCGGCTACGACTTTCCCGGAAACGTGCGCGAGCTCGAGAACATACTCGAACGGGCGATGATCTACTGCGAGGGGGAGGAGATCGGCGTCGGGGACCTGGATCCGGCCCTGGCGCGGACTGACGCCGGCGCGCCGGCGCCCACAGCCCTGCCGCCTGCGACCCCTCCGGACGCCCGGGCTCCCGCGGTGGAGGACTCCTCCCTGGAAGCGCTCGAGCGGGAGGCGATAAGGATGGCGCTGGCTCGCTGCGGCGGCAACCGCAGCAAGGCAGCCCTCGAGCTCGGACTCAGCCGCAGGACGATCCAGTACAAGATAAAACGCTACGGGCTCTAGCCGGCCGTCACCCTTGCTTCCGCGTCCTCAGGCTTGGAATGCCCATGTTGCGCACTTGCGCGACATGGTAGAGGTCGTGAAGCGCGATGCAGTCGAGCACTTGGCCGACGGTGCATCCCCACGCGGGAATGGGCTCGTCCCATCGATTCATCGGAAAATCGCCCAAGGCCGCGAGCCAGGCGGCCTGCATGCCCCCCAGCTCCGCGAGGAGCTTCTCCCAGGCCTGCCAGGTCCGCTCGGCCGGCGGGCGCGGCCAATCGGCTTCCTCGTACGGATAGGCGGAAGCCGGGACCGCGCCGCCGGCGAGCTTCACCGCAGCGTACTTGTGGTAGAGCACGTGCAGGGCGATTCCCCAGACAGTGTAGCCCTCGTAGGTATCCTCCCGCTCGACCTCCTCGAAGGGAATTGCGGCGAGGCAGGGCAGGAAGGCGCTGCCCATCAGCGAGGGGCCGTCGAACTCCGCCCTGGCGATCCGGATCAGCGATTCGAGTCTTGCGTCCATGGGACCTCCTTGGTTTCGCAGCGCGGGGCATCGCCCCGCGTTTTTTCGCTAAAGTACGGCGCGCGGTTCGGAAGCGAGGAAATCACCATCCTCCGCCGCGAGCAGCTCGAGAGCCCTGTCGAGGCTCGTGATCCTGCCCCGATGCCAGGCAGGGGCTGCGCGGGACCCGGCCCGCGCTAGTGAAGGCGCGATATTGGGGGGGCTGGCG
>JAJTBU010000214.1 GCA_021286735.1 bacterium | reverse complement strand
CCGCCGCTACGGCTTCCACGGCACGAGCCACCGCTACGTAGCCGGCCGCGCCTGCCAGATCATGAAGCGCGACCCCGGCAACACCAACCTGATCACCTGCCACCTTGGCAACGGCGCCTCCATCACCGCCGTGGAGAACGGCCGCTCGGTGGAGACTTCGATGGGCTTCACCCCGCTCGAAGGCCTCGTCATGGGCACGCGGTCGGGCGACATCGACCCCGCCATCCTCGGCTTCCTGGCCGAGCGCGGCTACAGCACCAAGGACCTGAACACCCTCATCAACAAGAAGAGCGGACTCCTCGGCCTGTCGGGCATCTCGAACGATCTGCGGGATCTGGAGGGGGCGGTCGACCTGGGCAACAGGAACGCCATCGAGGCGCTGGACGTCTACGCCCACCAGGTGCGCAAGTACATTGGCGCCTACTCCGCCGAACTCTTCAAGGTCGACGGCCTGGTCTTCACCGGCGGCATCGGCCAGCACGGCACGCGCATGCGCGAGAGGATATGCCACCGCCTGGAGAACATCGGCATCGTCATGGACTACGCGAGGAACGAGGCGAACGGTTCGCGCGAGGGCATCGTGTCGACGCCCTACTCGCCGACGACGATCCTGGTGATCCCCACCAACGAGGAGATGCAGATCGCCCTGGATGTGATGGCGATCGCCTTTCCGGAGCCGGCGGAAGCCCTGGGCTGAGGCGGTGGAGCCGAAGATCGGCGCTGTGGCCGAAACCCTCCTCGAGCGCTACGGCCCTTATCCCGACGAGAGCGCCGGCCCCGTCCTCGACCAGCTCGTGTGGTTCCTCCTCTCGACGCGCACCACCGTGGAAAACTGCGAGGCGGCCTACCGCGCGCTGAGGGATGCCTTCCCCGGAGGCTGGGACCAGATCGCCGCGGCTCCCGAGGCGGCGCTTTACGCCCCGCTTCGGCCCGCGGGCCTTTTCCGTTCCAGGGCGCGGAATCTCGTGGCGACCCTGGGCGCCATCGTGGAACGCTTCGGCGGAACGAGCCTCGAAGCCCTGCGGAGCTGGTCCAACCGCGACATCGAAAGCTTCCTGACCAGCCTTCCGGGAGTCGGGCTCAAGGTGGCGCGCTGCACGATGCTCTTCGGGCTCGGGCGGCCGGTCTTCGCCGTGGACGCCCACATCTGGAGGGTGACGGGTCGCATGGGCTGGCACGCCTTCCGCGGCGGCGCCCCCTCGGCCGCAGGCGCCGATTTTCTCAACCGGCTCATCCCCGACGGCGTCGACGTCCGCTCCCTCCACGTCAACCTCATCCGGTTGGGGCGGGAGTTCTGCCCGGCGGGCGCGCCGCGCTGCGCCGAATGCCCCCTCGCGGCCTTTTGCGCCGCGGGGGCCGTGGGCTGCGCCGCGCGCGGTTAGCGCGGTCCCAGAAAACCGTCCAGGAGGCGCCCCATGTTGTCCGCGAGTTCGTCGAAGCGGTTCGGGTCGGCCAGGAAGGCTTCGGGCGTTTCGCAGCCGGGGCCTGAGGGGATGTCGCCGCGGTGCGCTTCCGCGGCCCAGGTCATGTGCTCGCGCGTGAACTCGAGGTGGAACTGGATGGCCAGGACCTTGTCGCCGTAGGAAAAGGCCTCGTTGGGCCAGACCGCGCTCTCGGCCAGGCGCGCCGCGCCCGCGGGGAGATCCCAGGCATCGTTGTGCCACTCCAGGGCGAGAAAGTCGCGGGAGGCGCGACGGGTGTCGAGCATGGCCGCCATCGCGGGATGGGCCGCGCCTTCCGGCGTCGGCCTGAGGCGCTGGAAACCGAATTCCGGCGCCGCGCTGCGGTACACCCTGGCTCCGAGGAGACGCGCCAGAAGCTGGGAACCGAGGCAGATGCCCAGCACGGGCACGCCGGCTTCCAGACAGGATTCCAGGAATCGCAGTTCGTCGGCGATCCAGGGATGGTTCGCGTCGTCGTAGGCGCTCATGTAGCCGCCGTAGACGATCGCCGCGCCGTACCCCGATGGATCGGGACAGGGCTGGCCCGCGAAGATACGAAGGTCCTCGACCTCGTCGCCCCGCCGGGCGAAGTATCCGGCGTTGTCGTAGGAAAAGTCCGCGGGCCAGTGCTCGATCTGCAGTATTCTCATGATGCCCCTCACAAAAGACGCGGCGGACCGCTGCCGCCCCGCTGCCGGCTCTTCAGCAGTCCACCGCGTGGATCCAGCCTTCGGGCGCCTCGAGGTCGCCGTACTGGATGCCGACCAAGGTGTCGTAGAGCTTCTTCGTGACCGGACCCACTTCCTTTTCCGAGTGGAAGACGTGGAGCCTGCCGTTGTGGAAGATTCCGCCGATCGGGGTGATGACGGCGGCCGTGCCGCAGGCGCCGGCCTCCGCGAACTCGTCGAGCCTGTCGATGTAGACGTCGCGCTCCTCGGTCTTCATGCCGAAACGGGAGCCCGCCACGTGGAGCAGGGAGTATTTGGTGATGCTTGGCAGGATGGAGGGCGAGAGCGGCGTCACGAAGGCGCCATCCTTGGTGATGCCGAAGAAGTTGGCCGCGCCGACTTCTTCGATCTTAGTGTGGGTCGCGGGGTCCAGGTAGATGCAGTCGGCGTAGCCGGCGCGGGCGGCCTGCTCGTGGGGCAGAAGGCTGCCCGCGTAGTTGCCGCCCACCTTCGCCGCGCCTGTGCCGTGGGGGGCGGCCCTGTCGTACTCGGAGACCATGAAGTTGACGGGCGCCATGCCACCCTTGAAGTAGGGGCCGACCGGGGTGCAGAAGACGCCGAAGATGTATTCGGGCGCGGCCCTGACGCCGATGTTGTCGCCGACGCCGATGAGGAAGGGGCGCAGGTAGAGGGTGGCGCCGGTGCCGTAGGGAGGCACGTACTTCCAGTTCGCCTTGACCACCTGATCGCAGGCGTCGATGAACTTTTCGGTAGGAACCCTCGGCATGAGGAGGCGGTCGGCGGTCGACTGCATCCGGGCGGCGTTGCGGTCCGGGCGGAACAGCTGGATCACGCCGTCCCTGCGGGTGTAGGCCTTCAAGCCTTCGAAGGCCTGCTGGCCGTAGTGGAGCGCCGTGGAGCCTTCGGAAATCGTGAGGGTGTTCTCGGTGACGAGGGCTCCATCGTCCCAGGCGCCGTTCTTCCAGTAAGAAATATAGCGGAAATCGGTTTTCATGTAGGAGAAGGATAGTTTTCCCCACTCGAGCGGTGCCTTGGTCATTCTTGAGCCTCCGGAATCATGGTTGTTAGGGCGATGGCGGCGCGCGGGCGCGGCCCTAAATCGCGCGGCCATCGGGCGCGATGAATTTTTATACATATATCGCCGAAGGATCGCGGAGTCAACACTCCCCCCCGGAGAGCCCTCCCAAAGGAGGCACCGGGGCGGCGCTTTTGACGCCGGGCTGGGACTCGTGGGCCGCTTTCGCGGCCAGCCTTCCCCTGGGCCAGGGGACGCGCACGATCGAGATCCGCGGGGACCGCCCGGACACGGCCTGATCAACGTGGACTCGATCGTCCGCAGGCCGGCAGGGGCACTCGCGGGCCGAGCTTACAGCAGCGCCCTCAGCTCGGCGAGGTCGCGGACCACGTAGGTGGGCGCGAAGCCACCGACGGCAGATGGCGCGCGGCCGCCTGCCGGCCCGGCGGCCGGCGCGCCGCCGGGGTTCAGCCAGCAGGTGTCGACGCCGTAGGCCGCGCCGCCGGCGATGTCGGAGCTGAGCGAGTCGCCGATCATGAGCACCTTGGATTTGTCGAAGACGCCCAAGGCCTCGCAGGCGCGCTCGAAGATCGCCGGATGGGGCTTGGCCGCACCCACTTCCTCGGAAATCACGATCGCCTCGAAATGCCGCCTGATCGGCGATACCTCGAAGCGGGGGCGCTGCACCGCCGCGATGCCGTTCGTCACGATGGCGAGCCGGTATTTCGCCGCCAGGTAGGCGCAGAGCTCCTCGGCGCCCGGAAGGAGGAAGGAGCCCCGGCCCAGCCACGCGAGGTAGAGGTCGCTGAAGTCGGCCGCGTCGAGAGCGACGCCCATCTCGGCGAAGAGCAGAGCGAAGCGCTCGACCTTGAGCGTCGCCTGGTCGATCTCGCCGCGCTCGAGGCGCCGCCAGATATCCTTGTTGATCGCGTCGTAGCGGGCGACCGCCTCGGGCGTCGCGGCGAGCCCGCGCTCCGCGAAGGCTCCCTCGAGGGCGAAGGCCTCGGCCCGCCTGAAATCGAAGAGGGTCTCGTCGGCGTCCAGCAATAAAAGCTCGTAGGTTTTCATCAAACTTCCTTGGCGGCCGCGTCGCCGGGCGCTCGGCGCGCGGTTTTTGCCTTGTCCTCGTCCGCGGAGCGACTCGACGCCCGCGCGGACAGCGCCATGTCCAGCCCCAGTCCCAGGGCGACGAGGATGGTGCCCGCGATCTTCCCAGTATTGACGATGCCGGAGACCGCGTCCAGCGCGAGCCCGCACAAGGATTGCCCGGCGAAAGAGAGGATTGTCGCCGCGAAAGCGGGCAGGCGCGCGAAGAGGAAGCTCATGGCGCCGACGGCGACCACGCCCATGAGGCCGCCCCCCAGGGCGAAGACCGGCCCGGCGGAGAGGACGACTTCGGCCGCCGCGCGGAATTCGGCTGGTTTGGGCGCCGCGAAGGCCACGATCGCGAGCGTCGTGGCGAGCCCCGTGAGGTAGTTCGTCCCCGTGGCTCGCAGGAGGCCGCGCTCCTGGCCCAGCCGCGAATTGAAGACGGAGGAAATTCCCACGAAGACGCCGGCGAGGAGGGCGGCGATGATCGCGGGCAGGTCGGCGCGCCAGTTTCCAGCCATGCAGACCGCCCCGGCCGCGATGAGGGCGATGCCCGGGAGGCGCCTCCAGGCGAGGGGACGTCGCCGCCGCCCGAAGGCTCCGGTCGCATCCACGGCGAGGGAAAAGCTGGT
>JAJTBU010000213.1 GCA_021286735.1 bacterium | reverse complement strand
GCCCTCGGTGTAGGACATCGAGGTGAGCTTCATCAGGTTCTTGTAGCCTTCCTGGTTTTCGGCCAGGAGGATGAAGTGGAAATACTTGTTGCCGCTCTCGGTGCCGGTCTTTTCCCTGCGGGAGCCGCCCGCCATGTAGAACTCGCAGCCGATGATGGGGTTGACGCCTTCGTCCCTGCAGGCCTTGTTGAAATTGAGGGCGCCGAACATGTTGCCGTGGTCCGTTATCGCGATGCCCGGCATGCCGTAGCCCTTGGCCGTGGCGACGAGCTCCTTTACGGGAGCCGCGCCGTCGAGAAGGGAGTAGTCGGTGTGGTTGTGAAGGTGAACGAATTCCGCCATTGGCCCAGTATAGCCTAGGTCGGGCCGTCGAGGGAACGTCGGCGCGAAGTTTTACGCGTAGCCGATCGCCACAGCCGCCATGAGGAGGGCCATCGTCAGCGCGAGGACGCCAAGCTGGAGTATCCAGGTCCGCTTGAACCATGCCGGCCAGGAGACTCCCGCCACGCCCAGGGCGATGAGGAGGACGGCGTTCGTCGGGTAGATCATGTTGGAGAAGCCGTCGCCGAAGGCGAAGGCCTGGACGGCGACCTGCCGCGAGATGCCGGCCAGGTCGGCGAGCGGCGTTAAAAGAGGCATGAGGAGGAAGGCTTTGGCAGTAGCCGAGCCGATGAAGAAGTTCATGCCCAGGGTGAAGAGGTAGATGAGGGCTGCGGCGCCGTAGCCGCTCGCCCCGCCGATGACCGTTGAAGCCCCTGCCAGGATCGTGTCCATGATGCCGCCCGAGACGATGATATGCTTGACCGCCATGGCCATGAGGATGAGGACGACGCCGGGGAGTATGCCCGCGACGCCCGAGCCGAAGGCCTTTAGGCAGTCTTTGAGGGGCATGCAGGCGACGAGGCCCGAGCCGAATCCCGCGACGAGGAAGATGAGCGCGATGATGGGCATCGAGTAATCGGCGAGGACGCGGGTGAGGGAGACCGTCAGGATCACGGCGACCAGGGCCAGGACGGAGAAGCCGAAGAACGCGGCCCCCCTGGCCGGATTGGGTGAACCCTTGGGGGAGGAGTCCCGCGGCTGCCCCGCGGCCTCGGGCGCCGCCGCCAACGAGGCCGGCCCGCGCCGCTCGCAGCGCCGAGCCATCGCGGCGAGCCAGGCGAAGAAAAGGGCGAAGACGCAGAGGAAGACCACGACGCGGAACCCGGCTCCCGAGAAGAGCGGAATCCCCGCGAGGCGCTGCGCCGTGCCTATGCTGAAGGGGTTGGCGATGGCGGCGGAGAAGCCGAATCCGGTGGCGAGGACGCTCATCCCGAGGCCTACGAAGATATCCCAGCCGAAGGATTGGGCCAAGGCGATGGCGACGGGCACGAGGGGTATCGTCTCCTCGAAGATGCCGAGCAGCGAGCCTATGCCCATGAAGAAAAAGGTCACCACCGCGAGCAGGAGGTATCGCCTCGAGGCGAACTTCCCCGCTATGAGGGCGACAGTCTCCTTGAGCACCGAGGCCTTGTCGAGTATGGCGAAGGCGCCGCCGACGATCATGATGAAGAGGATGATCACGATGGCCTGGAGGCCGTCCTCCGAGGCGAGAACCTCCACCGGCGCGGTGAACCAGCGCCAGAAAGGATAATTTGGTTTTTCGACGCCGCGGTAGGTACCCGGCACGACCTGGAGGCCGAAGTCCCCCTGGGCGCGGTCGTAGCGTCCCGAAGGGAGATTGGCCGCGAGGATGCCCGCGCCGATCATGAGTGCCAGGAGCACGAGGAAGCTCGTGAAAAATGCCTTCTTGGAAATCCTGATCCCGGCCTGCCGCTCTTCCATGCTTCGCCTCCGCTCCGCCAAGGTTTTCTCCGGGATCCCCGCCGCGCGAAACCAGGCCGCGCGAGGTTGACCCCTGCCCCATACTACTCCATACTTTCCGCAAAAGGAAGAATTCATGACAACAACGAAAGCGGCCAACGTCGCGTTTCCCGCGCTGCCCGCGAAGCTGTCGCGGCTCGTCCAGTTCCCCACCGTATCCTCGTACGACCCCGCCGAGGAGGACGACGGCGCCTTCCTCGCCTTGAAGGAAGAGCTCAAAGCCCTCTACCCGCGCGTCCACGCGGCGATGAGGCGCGAGGAACCCTCCGACCGCTCGCTGCTCTTCACCTGGCAGGGTGAGGACGCCTCCCTCCCCCCGGCCATCCTCTGCGCCCACTTCGACGTGGTTCCCGCCCCTGAACCCCAGAACTGGCGGCGCGATCCCTTCTCCGGCGACATCGTCGACGGCGAACTTTGGGGGCGCGGCACCCAGGACATCAAGGTGCTCATGGCCTCGGCCCTCGAGGCCGCAGAAACCCTTCTTGCCCAGGGCTTCTCGCCCCACAGGACGATCTACTTCGCCTTCGGCGGCGACGAGGAGGTCGGCGGCAGGCGCGGCGCGGGAGCCCTCGCCGACCTCCTGGCCTCCAAGGGCGTAAAAGCCTCTTTCCTCGTGGACGAGGGCGGCCCCATCTCGCTTGGCATGCTCGGCTTCGTCGACAGGCCCCTCGCCCTGATCGGCGTCGCCGAAAAAGGCTACGCCGACCTCGTCGTGCGCGCTAAGGGCTCGGGCGGCCACGCCTCCATGCCCCCTCGCCGCACGGCCCCCGGAAACCTCGCCCGGGCGATCGCCGCCGTCGAGGCGAACCCCTTCCCGCCCAGGCTCACCAAGACCGTGCGATCTTTCCTCGCCCGGCTCGCGCCGATCTCCAGGCAGCCCTACCGCTTCCTCTTCAGTCAGCTCTGGCTCACGGCCCCTCTCATCGTCAAAGCCTTTTCGGCGGGGCCGACCACCGACGCCCTGATAAGGACGACCACGGCTTGCACAATGCTCAAGGGCAGCTCCAAGGAGAACGTCCTCGCCGACAGCGCCGAGGCGACTTTCAATGTCAGAATCCTGCCCGGGGAGAGCGCCTCAACGGTGATGGAGCGCCTCGGCGGCATCGTCGCGCGCCACGGCGCCACGGTATCGGAGAAGCACGCGGGCAATGTGATCGACCCCTCCTCCGAATCGGGCATGGACCACGAGGGCTGGAAGGCCGTCGAGGCCGCCCTGTCGGCCGCCCATCCCGACGCCGCCTGCGTCCCCTTCCTCTTCAGCGCCGGCACGGACACGAAGCACTACAAGGACATCGTCCAGGCGACCTACCGCTTCTCCTGCCTGCCCCAGTCGCAGGAGGACCTCAAGGGCGTGCACGGCGACAACGAGCGCGTGAGGCTCGCGGACCTCGACCGCTGCGCCGTCTTCTACCGCGCCCTGGAGGAGTCGCTGTAATCTGGGGAATAGGACAGGATCGCAGGACCTGCAGGACCAACAGGAAATTCTCTTTGGGCTAAGAAAAAGCGCGGCTCTTCACTCAGCCGCGCTTTTATTTTCTTCGATTTCTTCTCTTAACCAAAAGCTCTTTCCTGTCCGTCCTGTTTGTCCTGTCGTCCTGTCTTGAAAATCACCCCGCCCGGCTCGACTTGGAGCCGAGATAGGCCGCCTTGACCGACGGATCGCTCGCTATCTCCCTCGCCGGGCCGCACTTGACGATGCGCCCCTGCTCGAGCACATAGGCCCTGTCGGCCACTGCCAGCGCCTTGAAGGCGTTCTGCTCCACGAGGAGGATCGTCTTCCCCAGATCGCGGAACTTCACGATGATGTCGAACACCGTCTGCACCAGGAGGGGGGCCAGCCCCAGCGAAGGCTCGTCCATCAGCACCAGGTCGCCGTTCGTCATGAGCGCGCGCCCCATGGCCAGCATCTGCTGCTCGCCGCCCGAGAGCGTCCCCGCGATCTGCCTCTCGCGCTCCTTGAGCCTCGGGAAGATCGAGAACACTTTCTCGATATCCTCCTCCACCGCCTTCCTGTCGCTGCGCAGATAGGCGCCAAGGACTAGATTGTCGGTAACCGAGAGGTTGGCGAAGATGAGCCGCCCCTCCGGGACATGGCAGATCCCCGACTTCACGACGAGGTCGGGCCTGCGCGGCAGCTTGGCGCCCTTGTAGAGGATCTCGCCCTGGGTGGGCTTGAGGAAGCCCGAGACGGCGTTGAGCAGGGTGGATTTGCCCGCCCCGTTCGCCCCGATGATCGTGACGATCTCGCCCTGCTTCACCTCGAGCGAAACGCCCCTCAGGGCCCTGATTCCGCCGTACGATACGTGGAGGTCGGTTATGTTCAGCATTTCAGGCCTCCTCGGTGGCGCCGAGGTAGGCCTCGATCACCTTGGGATCGTTGGCGACCTCGTCGGCGCGGCCTTCCGCCAGCTTCACGCCGAAATTGAGCACGATGATCTTCTCGCAGACGCCCATGATGAGATCCATGTGGTGCTCGATCACGAGGATCGACAGCTTGAACTCGTTCCTGATCCTGCCGATCAGCCGCATCAGGTGCTCGGTCTCGTCGGGGTTCATGCCCGCCGCCGGCTCGTCCAGGAGGAGGAGCTTGGGGTCGAGGGCCAGGGCGCGGACGATCTCGAGGCGCCGCTGCATGCCGTAGGGCAGATTGTTCGCCACCAGGTCCCGCCGCTCGGTCAGGCCCATGATCTCGAGGAGCCGCTCGGCCTTGGCGTGGAGCGCCTTCTCCTCCTTGCGGAAGCGGGGCAGGCGCAGCACCGCGTCGAGGACGCTGTAGCTGGCGCCGAAGTGGCATGCGGTGAGGACGTTCTCGAAGACCGTCAGATTCTTGAAGAGGCGGATATTCTGAAAGGTGCGCGTTATGCCCGCGTCGGCGATCTTGTAGGGCGGCAGGCCCACGATGCTCCTGCCCATGAAATCGACCTTGCCTTCGGTCAGGCCGTAGACGCCGGTGATCAGGTTGAAGATCGTCGTCTTGCCCGCTCCGTTCGGCCCGATCAAGCCCACG
>JAJTBU010000212.1 GCA_021286735.1 bacterium | reverse complement strand
GGCCAGGAGGCCGAGGGCGCCTACAACTTCGCGCCTCGGTTTCCTGGCTATTTCTTCTTCGGTCAATTCAGGAGGAAGAAAAGGCGTGGCCTCTTCTTCCTTCTTTTCTTCGATTGACATCGAGCATTACCTCGGAATGTTGAACTCTGCGGGGGATTTCGCCGCCGCGCCGGCGTCGTAGAGGAGCCACGCCTCGGTGCTCGCGAGCTTCTCGGTGAGGGCGGTCGCTTCCTTGCCGTAGATGGCGGCGGGGATGGCTCCCTTGATCTTGGCGTATTCCTTGACGCCCGCGCTGGCGGCGGCCTTCACGAAAGCTTCGTCGAGCGTGGCGATCACGTCGGCCGGAAGGTCCGACGGGGCCATGATGCCGAAATATGATCCGTAGTTGGGGAAATTGGGGATGGTTTTCTGGGCCGAGGGAATGGTGCCGTAGCCATCGATGACGAGGTCGTCCTTGGAGGTGACGGCCAGGGCGCGGAGCTTGCCGCCGCGGAGGAGCTCGGCGACTTCGACGGAGAGCTGCATGACCACTTCGGCTTCGCCCTGGGCCACGGCCATGACCGCGGGGGCGCCGCCGGCGTAGGGAACGTGCCGGTAGGTCAATCCCGTGGCCTTCTTGAAGAGTTCGGCGGCGTAGTAGCCCGAGCTTCCGACGCCGGCGGAGGAGAGGATGGTCCCGTTCGGCTTCGACTTCATGTAGGCCAGGAGATCGGCGAGAGTCTTGATCGGGGAATCGCCTTTGACGACGATGACGTTCGGCGTGAAGATCGGCAGATAGTAGATCCAGTTGCGGTGCGTCTGCGTCATCTTGCCGAGCACGGCGTAGCTGACGACCGAGGCCACGGCGTTCGCGGTCAGGGTATAGCCGTCGTGCGGCTTGTCCCAGACTTCCTGCGTGCCGATGGCGCCGGATCCGCCGGCCGAGTTCACGATCACCATGCGCTGCCCCACGCTCTTCTCCATCTCGCCCGCGAGCATGCGGCCGACAGTGTCCGAAGCGCCGCCGGCGGGCCAGGGAACGATGACGGTGATCGGGTGGCTGGGCTTCCACTTCGCCTGGGCCATGAGCGTTCCGTCGACGGCGATCAACGAAAAAGCCACGACGGCCGCGAGAACCATCAAGCTTCTCTTTTTCACAGTGTGCTCCTTGTTTGGAATCGGTTTTTCATTAATTGAACGGCTTTGCTGAACTGTCAAGGTTTTTTGTAAATAAAATGAACAAAATCCCGCCGTCCGGCCCATCACCGCGCCTCGGGGTCGCACTTCGAGAACAGGGCCATGGATTGGCGCAGGACCGCTCCAGGGTCTTCGGGCAGGCCGAATATCTCCATGCTCACCCAGCCGGAGTATGCGATTCCGCGGAGGGCGGCGAAGGCAGGGGCGAAGTCCGAGGCACCCGAGCCGGGCCAGCGCCCGTCCATCTCGTTGACGTGGACGTGGCCGATGAAGCCGGCGTTTTCCCGTATCAGGGCATCCCAGGGCTGGCGCTCGTCGCCGACGTTGTGGAAGTCGAACATGCCGCCCACGCCGCGCCGCCCGATGGACTCCACGATGGAGCGCGCCTCGGCCAGGGTGTTGACGACATCGGACTGCGTGGAGTCGAGGGCCTCGAGGAGGATGCGGGAGGAGCAGGCTTCGGCCTGTCCGGCGAGGGCGGCGAGGCCTTCGGCGAGGCGCGCCGTCGCGGCGCCGCGGTCGGTGCCTGGCGTGGTGGAGCGCTGCTTCGGCGACCCGAGGACGAGGGCGCCGCCGCCGAGCCGCCCCGCCGCGTCGATGAGCCTGCGCAGGTGGTCGAGCGAGCGCGCCCGGAGCGCGCCGTCCGCCGCGGTGAGGTGGAGCGGCTCGGGGCCCACCATGAGCCAGTGGAATCCCGCGAAGGCCAGGCCCTCCCCGTCCAGGGCCGCGCGCGCCTCGGCCAGTCCCGCCGCGATCGCCGCGGCCGAAAAGTCGCCGAATATCGTGTAGGGCGCGAATTCGACGCCGCGATAGCCGGCATCTCTGATCAGGGCCGCAGCCCGGCCGAGGGGCATGGCGCCGAAAAGCTCGTTGCAGACGGAATACTTCACCGGGCCACCCCCCGGGCTCGGCGGGCGGCCTCCTCGATCATCCACCCCCGGATGAAATCCGCGGAGGTCCGGATCGCCCGCTCAAGCCAGCGCGCGCCCTTCTCGGCGGAGGCGGCTTCCCCCGCGCTCCCCCAGGAACCGGTCGCGCAGTACTCGCGGAAATCGCCGTAGGCGACGAAGGCCGAGCCGAGGGGGTGGGCCGCGGCGCGCGCCAATCCGGGCGCGGAGGCCTCGTCGACCGCCGCCGCCATGTCCACGAGGCCGGGGGCGACCGCCATCGCGATCGAGCTGATCACTTCGCCGCCGTGGCCAAAGGGTTCGGCCGAGGAAGTCTCGCCGCGGGCGGCGTCAGCGGCCGCCTTCCACCAGTCCACCGCGCAGACGCCATAGCCTTCGCGGTGCAGGCGCCTGCAGAGCAGGTCCACGGCCTTCATGTTGAGGGAATGGCAGCAGAGGAAGACGATGTTGGCGAAGCCCTGGCGCAGGAAGGACCGCGCCACCGCTTCCAGGTAGGTGCCGAGGACGGCGGAGTCCACGTGGACCGTGCCCGGCCAGAAGTCCAGCTCGAGCGTGTCGCCGTAGGGGAGCGGCGCCGTGGTCAGGCAGTCGGCGGCCTCGGCGAGAAGCCCCGCCACCGCTTCGGCCACGAAGAGATCCGTTCCCAAAGGACAATGCCGCCCGGTCTGCTCCACGGAACCCAGGGGGAGGATCAGGGTGTCGCAGCGTGCGAGGGCCTCGGCGAAGCGCGGCGAGGTCATCCTGTCGACGCGGCGTCCGGCCCCCTCGATCGGCGCCACCCGCGCTGAAGGTTCCTGCATGGGCTCAGCCCCCCGGAACTTTGACGGGCCTGCCCGTCGCCGCCGACTCCGTGACCGCCAGCGCCACCTCCATGGAGGCGCAGGCGTCCTCCACGTCGGAGAGGACGGGCTCCCCGCGATCCAGACAGGCCACGAGGTTGTCGATCTCCTGCTTGAAGGGGTGGTGCTGCACCGAGCCCGTGTTGGGGGTCTCGCAGGGGAGCGTCGCGAAATCGCTCTGGCTGGGGAAGAGCTCCTTCGAGTAGATCCTGTTGTCCCGCATCGCGCCCTTCGTCCCGAGCAGGTCTATGTTGAACTGGTACGGAAAGCTGGTACCGTCGAGCGACGCCGAGAGTTTCCCCACCGAGCCGTCGGCGAACTTGACCGCCGCCACGAGGGTCGTGGGGTAGTCGAAGTCCTCCCGAGCCCGCGTGGAGTAGGCGCAGACCTCCTCCACCTCGCCGTGGAGGTAGCGGGCGAGATCGGCGGCGTGACAGCCTCCCGTGATCATCGCCCCGCCCGCGAACTCCCTCCTCCTGATCCAGCCGTAGCTCGAGAAGGAGGGCTTGATCCCGTGCCAGTAGTCGAACTCCGCGTAATAGACCTCGCCTATCGCGGATTTCGACAGAAGATTCTTCAGGTTGAGGACGAGGGGGTGCCAGCGCAGCACGAAACTCACCACGCTCCGGCGCCCCGAGCGCCGAGCCGCCGCGCGGAGGGCCGCCAGATCCTCCCGGCTGATCCCCGCAGGCTTCTCCAGGATGAGGTGCTTCCCCGCGTCGAAGGCGAGGGCTCCCTCCCGCGCGTGCAGGTAGTTGGGCATGCACTCGGAGACGATGTCGACGCGTGGGTCGTCCAGCATATCCTCGTACCGATCGTAGACCACGGGGGGCGGGCCGTCCTTGGCCGCGCCGGCCCACTCGGCCGCCAGCCTCTCCGCGCTCTCGCGCGAGCGGGAGCACAGGGCCGCGAGCCTGAGCCTGGGGTTCGCGAGGATCGCGGCGGCGTGCTGGCCCGCCACCTGCCCCGCCCCCCTGATCGCGACTTCGTACCTTCCTTCATTGTCCACGGAACACCTCCGGAATCAGCCGATCTCGAGGCTCTTGTAGATGTCCAGCGCGTAGGCGCCGAACTGTGGCTGGACGCGCACATCCTGCCGCCGCGGCCGGGGCAGATCGATGTCGAGCGACTCGATCATCCTCGAAGGCCGCGCCGAGAGCACGATCACCCTGTCCGAGAGGAAGACCGCCTCGTTGATGCCGTGCGTCACGAAGAGGATCGTCTTGCCCGTCTCCTCCCAGATTCTCAGAAGCTCGCTGTTGAGCCGCTCGCGGGTGATCGCGTCCAGGGCCCCGAAGGGCTCGTCCATGAGGAGGAGCTTAGGGTCGTGCACGAGGGCTCGCGCGATGGAGACGCGCTGCTGCATCCCGCCCGAGAGTTCGCCGGGATACCGGTCCTCGAAGCCTTCCAGGCCCACGAGGGCGAGGAGCTGCCGGGCGCGCCCTTCCATGGCCTTGCGGTCCTTCTTGAGGATCTCTATCGGCAGGAGCACGTTGTCGAGTATCTTGCGCCAGTGGAGGAGGAGGGGCTTCTGGAAGACGAAGCCCACCTCGCGCGATATGTCGAAATCCGCCTTGTCCACGTCGATCGCGCCGGAGGACATCGGCAGCAGCCCGGCTATGATCTTCAGGAGAGTCGTCTTCCCGCAGCCGGAGGGGCCGACGATCGAGACGAACTCCTTGGGGTAGACATCGAAGGACACGTCGCCGAGCGCCTCGATCTCGGACCCTCCCGTCCTGTAGGTCTTTTTCACATTCTTGAGCGAAATCAGCGGTTTCCGTTCATCGCGCACCGTAGAGCCACCTTGCTGAGAGAGTATCGAGGAAAGGAGCGGCGGACCCGCCGCGGACCCTCGGGCCCGCGGCGGCCGCCGCCGTCTTTCCGACGCGAAAAATCAGAAATTGAACTTGTAGGGCGGATTGGGCAGGAAGGCCGAGGTGTAGAAGTAGCTCGGGTCTTCCTTGATGTCGAC
>JAJTBU010000211.1 GCA_021286735.1 bacterium | reverse complement strand
CAGCGTATTGTGCGTCGCGAGGTAAAGGCCGTTGGCGAAGGAGATGACGAAGAACTTTATGAGGTTGAAGCCGAGGCCGTCTTTCGCCCAGGGCCACGCGGCGTCGAAGCCCGCCTTGACGAGGCTCAGGATGGGCACCGAGAAGCCCGTCCAGAACATGGACTGCGCCACGTTCGCGAAATTGATCGAGCGGAGTTTCCACTCGCTGAGGCGGCTGCCCCTGCTCGCGACCAGATCGGCGATGCTGTTGCGGAAGCCGGTGATGCCGAGCCAGAGGAGGGCGTAGGCCCAGCCGATGAAGCGGTTGGCCACGAGAAAGCCGATGGCCATGAATACGGCGTTCTTCAGCGCCGGGTTGAGATAGCGCCAGACGCGGCGCGGCGGGATGTAGGCGCTCTCGGAAGCCTCGTCGGCGGCCGCCGCGGACTCGGCGAGCTTGCCGAGGCAGACGATGGGCGAGGCCGCCCCCGCGAGGCCCTCCTCGACCGGCTCTCCCTTGGCGCCGACCATTGCGCCGAGCAGTGGTGGCAGCGTTATGTGGCGCATGAGGTATTCATCGCGCCTCCTGCCGGTTATGCGATCTTGCCGCATGAACCCCATGCCGGGGATCTTGGGGTGCCTGCCCGTCGAATCGCTGCCGCACACCGGGACGAAGGGCGCGGTCCTATCGCGTTGCGCGATTTCGTTGAGCGAGTTGACCGCGCGCGCGAACCGCAGCACCTCCTCCTGGTCGCGGGTGATGCAGTCCTGGATGTTGTAGATTTCGACGAGGTCGATCGTCCCGCGCTGCTCCTCGAGGAGGGCGATGGCCTCGTCGATGCCGTGCTCCAGCGGATGGAGTATCTTGAGCCGGCATCCGGCGGCCTTCAGCCGGGCCTTGACGGCCCGCAGGTCGTCGAAGGCCGACTGGTAGTCGATGAGCGCCGGACCCGAGAAATAGCGTTCGAGGAGGCCGTCGGGCGATATCTTCTTGTAGGCTTTCTTCATGTCGGCGTAGGCTTTCTCGGCCTCGCCGCCCGCCGTACCGTCGCTCGCCTTGCCGCGCAGCATTTTCAGCAGCAGCAGGCGGTTCAGCATCACGGGCCGCATTTTCCCGTACAGGAACTCCGCCAGGTGCGTGCGGTTGATGCTCATCGTGGGGATAAAAGCGTTCAACGCCTCGAAGGTGAGCTCGGGCACCTTGTAGAGCGGGTCGTCGGGGAATCCGCGGTTGATCTCCGGCAGGGCGGCTGCGTTGAACTCCTGCAGCACGCCCCGCACGGCCTCGACCCTCGAGACCTGGTTCCGCTCGAGCCCCGCGATGAAATCCCCGAGAACGGCCGCGTTTCGCCTGGAAAAGGCCCTGATATCGGCCGGCGTCCGCATGGGGGGGAGAAGGGCCATGAAATGGAAGCGGCGGCCTCGCGCATTCGCGCTGAACTCGAAGCCGATGTTGATCCTTATGCCCATGATGCGCCCGGCCTCGAGGATCTCCTCCATCAGTTCCCGGTCGGCCAGGGAGCCGTAGGCGACCGTAAGCTCAGAAATTCCCTTGATGAAGGCGTCGATCACGAGCTGGGTCGGATTTTTGCGCCCCGACGTGGCGGTGTCGTGGACATGGTCGTCCCAGCCGTAGTCGAAATCCTCCAGCCTCGTGCCGTTCTCGGGCAGCGCGACGATATTAAGCTCGTCGCAGAGGCGGGTGATCACCTGTTTCTGCCCGTAGGTCGAGATGGAGAAATCGTGCAGAAGCTCGAGCTGCCGGCGCTTGTTGTGCCGATTCTTGACCACTTCCTTCATCAGGGCCATCTGGACGCGGGCCGTATTGAGCGGCATGTCGAGGGCCTTGGAGTGGAAGGAGGCGTCCATCAGCACGCGGAGCGCCTCCAGGCGCGAGCGGCAGTGGCTCGAATCGAGATCGGAGACCACGGTCAGATAGGATTCGGCGATGGAGATGCGGCGGCGGGTGAACCAGCGGTTCACGCCGCGGGCGTGGGAGGCGGGGGCTGCGACGATCGTGTCCGGCATGTCGATGCGCGCGTTGAGTTCGCGCCGCATCTTCCTGAGCTCGGCGGAAAAGCTCAGGCTGGCTATCGCCGATTTATAGGCGCGCTTGAATCCGGACTTGTTCATCGTTCTCCATCCACATCGATGTAGGTAAACGAGCAGTGTATGGAAGGCGGGCGCCCTGGTCAACTGGATTTTAAAAAAGTTACGCGGAGAGAGCGCATGGCCTGGCGCGAGCCGGGCATGTATTCCGCATAGCTTGAACAAGGAAAGGCGATCGCAGTACGATTGCCCCATGAAAAATGCCGACTGCGCGGCAACAAAAGATATCTACAATTTCTTCCTCACCTTCAAGCCTTCACCAAAAGAATCCTGAGCAGTTGCGCCTTTAATTTATTGGTTTATAATAAAATATAAAGGCGCCATCTCCCGCTGAAACCTGATTTTCCACTGAATAGCGACCGCTTGCGCGCCTTTCTCCCCTGGGACCGCCCGAGGTCCGCGCGGAAGCGAAGGAGTTTCATAATGCGAATCACCGACTATCTTGTTCCCGAGAATTGTCGAATCATCAGAGGCCGGCCCGATGTGCGCCAGTTGTTCCGGGAGCTCTTCGCCGCGCCCGCCGCGCCTCATGGAAAAAAGAAGGGCGGAGCGGCCCCGGCTGCCGCCGCCAAGTCCGGCTGGGTTCCCGATGAAGTCGTCATCGACAAGTTCTGCACCTCATTGAGAGTGAGCGATCTCGGCAATTCCGTGTCCTTGCCGCATGCAAGGCTGGACGATCTGGACGCTCCCATCCTTCACGTCATCCTGCTTCCCGACGGAATCGCCTCGGGCAAAGAGGATAGCCCCGAGCTCAAGGTGCTCTTCGCGTTCGTGACCCCGACGAGCCAGAGCGACATCCATCTGCAGCTGCTCGCGCGGCTTGCGTGGCTTTCCGGCCAGCCGAGCCTCCTCTCCACGCTGGAAGGCTGCGAGAATCCCGAGGAAGTCGCCAGCGCCATCAGTTCAATCGAAACCATAGGCAAGGGCGGCTTCATCAACCTGAGCAAGGAATCCATCTTCAGCGAGCTGAATACCGGTCCGAACGGGCTTTCCAGCGAGGAGGCGGCCGGGAGGCTGAAACTCTGCGGCCCCAATCTCCTCAAGGCGGCGAAGGGAGAGCCCGCGCTCGTAAAGTTGGCACGCAACTTCATATCGGTCTTTGCCATCCTCCTCTGGATCGCCGGCGCCCTCTGCTTCATCCCCGGCGTCGACATGCCCCAGCTCGGCTGGGCGATCTTCGTCGTCATCGTGGTGAATGGGGTCTTCGCCTTCTGGCAGGAGAGCAAGGCTGAGAAGGCGGTCGAAGCTCTGCAGCGGCTTATCCCCCGGGAGACATTCGTCCTGCGCGACGGCGAGAAAATCCGTGTGCCGGCGGCCGACCTCGTTTACGGCGACATTATCTTTATGGAAGAGGGCGACCGCATTCCCGTCGACGCGCGCGTCATCGAAGCCGACGGCCTCCAAGTCAACAATTCGACCCTTACGGGCGAGTCGCGCCCCATCTACAAAATGGCGGCGCCCCTCCCCGAAAGCGGCGACACCTGGTTCCTCTGGACGGAACTCCCCAACATGGTTTTCGCCGGCACCTCGGTATCGGCCGGCGGCGGAAAGGCGATCGTCGTCGGCACCGCCATGGGAACCGAGATCGGCCATATCGCCAGCCTCACCCAATCGGTAAAGGCCGAGGCCAGCCCCCTGCAGAAGGAAGTGAAAGGGCTTGTCAACAAGTTGACCATGCTTTCGATCGGGATCGGCATCGCGTTCTTCTTCCTCGGAACAAAGTTGGGCGGTCTTTCAACGTTGAGCGCCTTCATCTTTACGATCGGCATCACGGTAGCGAACATTCCGGAAGGATTGTTGCCCACAATGTCCCTGGCCCTCGCCATGGGCGTCCAGCGGATGGCCCACAGGCAGGTCCTCGTGAAGAACCTGCCCGCGGTCGAGACGCTCGGGAGCACCACCGTGATCTGCACCGACAAGACCGGCACGCTTACGACCAACCACATAAGCGTGACTCGGCTGGTCGCGGATGGCTGGGATCTGAGCATCGCGGCGGGCGAGGCTCTCCGCGACGCCGCCAAGGGCGAGGTCGAGGCAAAGGAGCTGCGCGCGTCGCCGGGGATCGCGGACCTTGTCAGGGTTTCCGTTCTCTGCAACAACGCCCGCCCCGGCCTGGGAGATCCGACCGAGGGGGCGCTCCTCGACCTGGCCGACCGAATCGGCATCGACTGGGCTTTGGAGCAGAAAAGCGCTCCGCGCCAGTGCGCCTTTCCCTTCGAATCGGTCCGCAAGCGGATGTCGACGATCAACCTCGGCGTCGACGGCGCGGCGACAGCCTGCGTGAAGGGCTCGCCCATCGAGCTTCTGGCCTGCTGCGCGACCATGCTGGACAAGGGCGAGGCTCGTCCGATGGACGAAGCCGATCGCGAGCGGATCAAGCGCCGCGTGGACAGCCTGGCCGCCGAAGGCCTCCGCACCCTGGCGTTCGCCAGCAAGGCGGTGGATCGGAACGAGGCTTCGCTCACGCAGACGGCCGTGGAGAGCGATCTTTGCTTCCTCGGCTTAACCGGGATGGAAGACCCGCCCCGGCCGGAGGTCCCTGCGGCAATAGCCAGCTGCCGGAAGGCCGGCATCAGGATCATCATGGTGACCGGCGACTATGGCCTGACGGCTTTGGCCATCGGGCGCCGGATCGGCATGTTCGGTCCCGGCGACAAGCCTGAAGAATGCCTTATCTCGGGGCAGGAACTGGAGCGGATGGACGAGGCCGCCCTGCGCGCGCGCCTTTCCAAGCCTGGTTCAATCATTTTCGCCCGCACGGATCCCGCGCAGAAGATGCGCGTCGTTTCCTGCCTGAAGGACCTCAAGCAGATCGTCGCCGTCAC
>JAJTBU010000210.1 GCA_021286735.1 bacterium | reverse complement strand
GCCGAAGCCGTTTTAGCGCCTGCCCTCTATCAGGTAGCCCACTCCCGACCATGCCCGCTCGAACTCGGCCAGATCGTAGGCGCGGGAAACCTCGGCCGGATCGCCCGCCGCCGGGTCGTTCACCAGGACGGCGTAGCCGCCCGTCTCGGTCTTGCGCAGCCCGCGCAACAGGACGAGGTGCCCGTTGGTTTTCTTTATGGGCGCGCCCGTCAGCGCGCCTTCCCCGAACTTCACGCTCGCGATGATGACCCGCCCCGCGAAGAGCTCGCCGACGGTGGCCTCGATGTTGGGGAAGAACTCGAGCCTGGCCCGGGCGCCCAGCCTCCAGAGCGAGGCGACGTTGAAGGGCCAGTTGCCGTAGATTCCCTCCCCCGAGTCCCAGCAGTCGGCGGCGACGAAGGCCGTCGGCAGGTCGATGCCGAGCCACTGCAGGGCCATGGCCGCGCAGGTGGGCGAGCAGATGCGCCCCTTGACGCCCTCGGCCTCGACCATCTGCGACCGGGGGGGCACCTTTGCGGCGCTCTCTTTCAGATAGTGGAGCCGCGTCGCCGGCCGCTCCGAGGCCTTGTCGCGCGTGATGACGCCGCAGCGCCGCAGGAGGGCCGCGCCGGCCCCGTCAGGGCCCGCCGAAAGCTCGACCTTGAAGCGGTAGCGCCGGGCCTTGGCCGGCAGCGTCAGCGTGTCGGCCTCGACCTTGGCCGCCTCCTCCGCGCGGGAGAAGCTCGATGCGACGCGCCCCCATCGCCCGAGGGAAAACCAGCCGGTCCAGCCTGCGGAAGTCTCAGCTTGGGCGAAGAACTCCGCCGTCCCCGCGCCCGCTGTCTCCGCGTTCCACCAGGGAACGAGCCAATCGAAGGCGGGCGCCTCGATGGGGTCGGTCTCCATGCTCCCCGCGGCCGCGCCGCTGGCGAGCTGGAGGCCCGCGGCCGTGGCGACCAGGCCTTCCAGGCGTTGGCCGACATCGCGGGCCGGCAGGTAGGCGCCCGCCGGCGCGGCCTTGGCGTCCTGCCCGAAGGCCCAGAGCATGCGCTGCGCTCCGTAGGAGGTCGAGGACAATGCGCGAATCGCTGGCGTATCGTTCATAAGGCCCATCATAGCGCGGCGCAGGGCGGAAAGCAAACAGCGCGGCGGTTCGCGGGCGACGACTTGCCTCGCGCCCCGCTTCGTCGTAGGATTGTCCCATGAAAACAGGCATTTCCGGCGCATCGCTTATCGCGGGCGCCGTGGCCGCGGCCCTCGCGCTCGCGGCCTGCGCAACACCCAGCCCCCAGCAGAAGCCAGGGGCGAAAGAGAAGGACACCATCATGTCAAATCCGAAGAACGTCGTCGTCATGGCCCACCGCGGCTTCCGCGGCATCGCGCCCGAAAACACCCTCGAGGCGGCGCAGAAAGGCTACGAGAGCGGCGCCGAATACTGGGAGACCGACGTCGCGGCCTCCTCCGACGGAACGCTCGTCATCATGCACGACGACAACCTCGCCCGCACGACCGACGCCCGGGCGAAATTCCCCGGCCGCTCCCCCTGGACGGTCTACGACTTCAGCCTCGCCGAGCTCAAGAGCCTGGACGCCGGCTCCTGGTACGCGGCGGCCGATCAGTTCAAGCAGATCGCCGCGGGCCGCGTCACGCAGAAGGACCTAGCCTCCTTCGCCGGCATCAAAGTCCCCACCTTCGCCGAGGCGCTGGAACTGACCAAGAAAAACGGCTGGAAGATCAACGTCGAAATCAAGGACGCCACCGGACGCGCCTGCGATCCCTGGATCGTCGAGAAGACCGCCGAGACCATTAGGTCCCTCGGCATGCAGAACTCCGTCGTCGTCTCCTCCTTCAACCACGAATACCTCGTCAGGATGAAGAAGGCCGCGCCGGAGATCAGGGTCGCAGCCCTTATCGACAGGCCGATCCCCGATCCCGTGGGCCAGCTCAAGCGCATCGGCGCCATGGCCCTCAACCCCAACTACAAGTACCTGGACGAGGCCACCGTCCAGGCGGTGCGCAAGGCCGGCTTCGACGTCTTTGTCTGGACCCCCAACGAGAAGGCCGACATGGAGCGCCTGGTCGGCTGGGGCGTCACCGGCCTCATCACCGACTTCCCCGACCGCGCCCTCGAGGTGCTGGGCCGAAAAGCTGGCCGGTAAGCCACGCCCTCCGCCCCCGCAATGCGTTGATCGCAGGTTCATTGCCCGCGGTTAACGCATTTTTCATTTGCCAGCTGGGGTAGAACGGTTTACACTACCAGGTGCAGCAGGACGTTCCGTCCGACGAAAGTTTCCAAGGAGGATTCTTGATGAAAAAATTCGCCATCCTAGCCCTAGCGCTCGCATTGATCGCCAGCAGCGCCTTCGCCCAGACCACCATCGAGTTCTGGCACGCCATGGCCGGCAAGAACGACGAGATGGTTCGCTCCATCGCGGACAAGTTCAACGCCAGCCAGAAAGACTACAAGGTAGTCCCCGTGTTCAAGGGATCCTACAGCGAGTGCATGAACGCCGGAATCGCCGCCTTCCGCGCCAACGCAGCCCCCGCGATCATCCAGGTCTACGAGGTCGGCACCGCGACCATGATGGCCGCCAAGGGCGCCGTCAAGCCGGTCTACCAGCTCATGGCCGAGAACAGCGAGAAGTTCGACCCCAAGGCTTACATCCCGACCATCACCGGCTACTATTCCACCTCGAAGGGCGAGATGCTCTCCATGCCCTTCAATTCCTCGACCGCCGTCATGTACTACAGCAAGGAAGCCTTCAAGAAAGCCGGCCTCGATCCCGAGAAAGCCCCCGCCACCTGGCCCGAATTCTTCGAAGCCGCCAAGAAAATCAAGGCCGCCGGCTACGAGGGCGGATTCACCACCGACTGGATCTCCTGGATCCAGCTGGAGAACTTCTCCGCCTGGCACAACGTTCCGTTCGGCACCCGCAACAACGGTTTCGATGGCCTCGACACCCAGCTCGTCTTCAATTCGCCCCTCGTCATCCGCCACCTCCAGAACATCTACGACCAGAGCAAGAACAAGGTGTTCATCTACGGCGGGCGCGAAGGCAAGGCCCAGCCCCTGTTCCAGACCGGCCAGGTCGGCATGTGCTTCGCTTCGATCGGCAGCTACGGCAACATGAAGGCCACCTGCAAGTTCGACTTCGGCGTCGCCATGCTCCCCTACTACCCCGACGTTCCCAACGCCCCGCAGAACTCCATCATCGGCGGCGCGAGCCTCTGGGTCTTCCAGGGCAAGTCGAAGGCCGAGTACAAGGCCGTGGCCGAGTTCTTCTCCTTCCTCTCCACGCCGGAGATCCAGTCCTACTGGCACACGAACACCGGTTATCTGCCCATAACGACCGCCGCCTACGAGTACACCAAGGCCCAGGGCTTCTACAAGACCAACCCGGGTCCCGAAGTGGCGATCCAGCAGCTGCTCAAGAAAGCGCCCACCGGCAATTCCATGGGCATCCGCTTCGGCAACTTCAACATCATCCGCGAGATCGAGGATCAGGTGTGGGAAGACATCCTCGCGGGCAAGATCTCCGTCAAGGACGGCGTCAACAAGATGGTCCAGGACGGCAACAAGACGCTCCGCGATTTCGAGCGCCTGAACAAGTAAACCCGAAGGGCGGCGATGCCGCCCCTCACCTGAGGGTCGCCTCGGCGCGGCCCTCGCAGCGCATCGTTCGCGGGGCGCCGACGAAAGCCGGCGCCCCGCTTTTTAGAGAAAATCCATCCCGTTAGGAATTATCATGGCGAAACAATACGAGTTCCCCTCGAAGGGACTACCCTACCTCCTCGTGCTGCCGCAGATGGTCATCGTCTTCCTCTTCTTCTTCTGGCCCTCGGCCCAGGCCATCTGGCAGTCTTTTTTCCTCCAGGATCCCTTCGGGGGGCGGACGATCTTCGTCGGCTTTGAGAATTACACGAAGCTGTTCAAGGACCCGGACGATTGGGCTTCGTTCAGCGTCTCAGTGGCCTTCGCCGTCAGCGTGACCCTGTCTGCCATGGTAATCGCATGCTTCCTCGCGGTGCAGGCGAATAAGAGGATCCGCTTTCAGTCTTTCTACAAGACGATGATGATCTGGCCCTACGCGGTAGCCACCCTCGTCGCCGGCGTCCTCTGGCTCTTCATGTTCAACCCGAACGTCGGCGTGATCGCCTGGTTCCTGAAAGCCAGGCTCGGGATCGAGTGGAACCACCTCCTGAATTTCAACCACGCCTTCATCCTGATCACCGCCTCGGCGGCATGGAAGCAGATTTCCTACAACTTCGTATTCTTCCTCGCGGGCTTGCAGAGCGTGCCCGACCAGCTCGTCGAGGCGGCGGCGATCGATGGCGCCAGCCCGACAAAGCGATTCTGGAAGATCATCTTTCCGATGCTCTCGCCCACTACCTTCTACCTCCTCATCATGAATCTGGTGTACGGTTTCTTCGAAACCTTCCCCGTGGTCCATCAGGTCACGGCGGGAGGACCAGGGAAAAGCACCCACATCCTCGTCTACAAGGCCTGGCGCGACGGCGTTATCAACCTCGACCTGGGCGGTTCCTCTGCCCAGTCGGTCGTGCTGATGATCCTCGTCATCGCGCTCACCGTCTTCCAGTTCCGCTTCATCGAGCGGAAAGTCACCTACTAGGAGGCTGGCATGATTCAGCAATCGAAAGCGGGCAAGCTCTTCCCCCATCTCGCCCTATGGATCGCGATCATCGTCATAGTCTTTCCGATCTACCTGGTGTTCGTGGCCTCGACGCGCACGAATCAGGAAGTGATCTCGGCGCCGATGCCGCTGCTGCCGGGCACGCAGACGATCGCCAACTACGGCAGAGCGCTGACCGAGGGAGCGAAGAACCTCGGCGCCTCCGCCCTCACCATGATGAAGAACTCCCTCATAATGGCCTTGGGCATCTCGGTGGGAAAAATCTGCGTGTCGCTCCTCGCGGCCTTCGCCATCG
>JAJTBU010000209.1 GCA_021286735.1 bacterium | reverse complement strand
TCGCCGCCGCCGCGCCGGTCGCCGCCAGGACGCTTGCCCCGCGGAATCGCTTGAGGAGCGCCGTCACCTTGCCCGCGTCGGCGAAGGCCTTCGTGATCGCCGCGACCAGGATGCTCGCGGCGAGGAAGGGCCAGTTGTGGGCGATCGATGCGATCGTCTGCGAAAACGCCCGCTGCAAGAGCGTGAAAATCGATTCCATATAATCCTCCATTTGATTGGTCTCGCCCTTACAGACGGAGGATGGCGGCGAAGGATGCAGGAAATTTTTCGAAAAATGAAAAACTGATGGGCGCGGGTCAAACGAGCGGGCGTCGGCTCCGGCTTAGCGGGCGCCCGCCTTGCGGAGGAGGTCGCAGCGCGCGCAGCGCTCCTCGAAGCTGACGACGCCCCCGAGCCTGTCGAGTTCGAAATGGCAGCATTCGAGAAGCAGCGCCCGCAGCTTTTCCCTCGCGCGCAGGACGCGGGCCTTGGCGGCGGCGAGCGAGATGCCGAGCCGGGCCGCCATCTCGGCCTGCGACAAGCCTTCGTATTCGGTCAGTGCGAGCGCCTCGCGGTAGGGAGGAGGCAGTTCGTTCACCATGTCCTTGAGCGAGAAGGCGAGGGCGGCGACCGGGTCGTCCTCCGCATCGGCGCCCCCGCCAGGCGATTCGATGTCGTCCTTGTATTCCAAGGTGGGATTCCGGCCGCGATAGTAGTCGATGATCAGATTGCGGGCGACGCGGTAGATCCAGCGCTCCATCGGCTTCCATTCCTGGAAGCAACAGAGGCCGGTGTGCACGCGGACGAAGGTCTCCTGCAGGATGTCCTCCGCATCCTCGCGCGAGCCGACCTTCCGCGCGATGAAGGCGAGGAGGCGCTCCCGATACGCATCCCAGAGCGCGGCGAATTCGCGGGCGTCGATCATGGCAGCTCCCGGAAGACAAATGGCATTGACAACATATGTATTATACATGTAAAATATCGCATGGATCAATCCCCTGTCGATATCCGCGTCTTCCGGCGCGCGCTTCGGGCGCTGGAGCGCCAGATCGAACTTTCGCTCGCCTCGGAGACCGAATGCTGCGGCGTCACTCCCGCGCAGTGCCACCTCCTCCTCGCCGTCGAGGAGACGGCTGAGCCGAGCGTCGGAGAGCTGGCCGCCGCTCTCGAGCTCGACCAGTCGACCCTGTCGCGCACGATCGACGGGCTCGTCAAGGTCGGAATGCTCTCCCGGCGCGAAGATCCGGCGAACCGGCGGCGGCAGCTCGTCGGCCTGACCGACGCGGGCCGCGCCAAGGCTGCGGCGATCAACGCGCTCTGCGACCGCTACTACGAAGGCCTCCTAGCTTCGCTGCCGGGGGGAGAGGCGGACGTGGTCCTCCGCTCCCTCCCGCTCTTCGCAGAGGCGCTGCGCGTCTGGAGGGGCTCGCGTTCGGGCAAGGGCTGCTGCGGCTCGGCGCCGCGGCCAAAGGCGGAAGCCGCCGCGAAGGAAGGCGCCCGATGAGCGCGCTCCTCAGCCGAAAGCCCGATCCCGCCCTGACGAGGCAGGCCGGTTTCCTCATGCTGGATGAGCTGAAGAAGCCTTGGGTGGAAAAGTTCATGGTGTTCAAGGGGCGCACGATCCCGGTCGTCGCGGCGCGCCTCTCGTCCGCGGACCGCCGGGGGAGCCTCAAGGCGCGCTGGGGTTGGGGCCGCATGAGGTACGCCGTGCTGCCGGGGCTCTACGCCCTCGGCGCTCCCGGCGAAGCCTCGCCGGTGTTCGTCTCCGCCAACTACAAGATGAGCTTCGACGCGCTGCGCTCGAGCCTTGTGGGCATCGATGCCTGGATCCTCGTCCTCGACACCAAGGGCATCAACGTGTGGTGCGCGGCGGGCAAGGGCACCTTCGGCACAAAGGAACTCCTGGGGCGCGTCGCCTCGACCAAGCTCGCCGCGGTCGTCGGGCACCGCACCCTGATTTTGCCCCAGCTCGGAGCGCCCGGAGTGTCCGCGCCCGAGATCGCGCGGCTCTCAGGCTTCCGCGTCGAGTGGGGGCCGGTGAGGGCCGCCGACATAAAGGCTTGGCTCGCCGCCGGCAGACGCAAGGACGAGCCGACGCGGAGCGTCACCTTCGGCCTGCGGGACCGCATGGCGGTGGCGCCCGTGGAGATCGTGCATTCCTGGCCGATCCTTCCCGCGGCCCTGGCGCTCGCGGCGCTCTACGGGCTGCCGGCCGGCGGCGCTTGGCTCGCGAGAAGCCTCCCCGCGGCGATCCTGCTTTTGGGCATAGTTCCAGCCGGGACAATCCTTTTCCCGGCGCTTCTTCCCTGGCTGCCCAGCCGCGCCTTCGTCGTCAAGGGCGCCCTGCTCGGGGGCCTCTGGGCGTTCGCCTGCGGCGCGGTTTTCAAGATGCCGGCCCTGGAGACGCTGGCCGGGTTTTTTTTGGCGGCGCCGGCGGCCGGATTCCTGGCGATGAATTTTACCGGGGCCTCGACATATACCTGTCAGCCGGGCGCCCTCCTCGAGGTCGAGCGGAGCTTTTGGCCCATGATCGCGTCCCTCGCCGCAGGGCTCGCGCTGGCGATCGGCGCCAGGGCCTTCGGAATTTAGGAGCGCGGCGATGAAACTGAAATACTTGAGGAACGGCCAGACTCTCGCGCTCGACGCGGGTACTTGCGTCGGCTGCGGCGCCTGCGTCGATGTCTGCCCGCACGCCGTGTTCGAAGTCGATGGCGGGAAGGCGCGGATCGTCGGCCGCGACTATTGCATGGAGTGCGGCGCCTGCGCGCGCAACTGCCCTGTCGGCGCGCTCTCGGTGAAAGTGGGCGTGGGCTGCGCCGCGGCCATCATCATCGGCAAGCTCCGCGGCACAGCGCCGACCTGCGGCGAGGGCGGCTGCTGCGGCGAAAGCGAACGTTCTTCCTGCTGCTGACAATCGACGGGCGCGGCCCCACGCCGGGTTACCCCGGCATGGGGCCGCGCCGCTTCCGGAACCCCCGCGTTCAGTCCTTCATGTACCGCTTCTCGAACTCGCCGAGCATGGCGTGCAGCTCCTCGTGGCGGCCGTGGCCGATCACGCGCTCCTCGTGGTCCTCGAAGAGGCCGTAGAGCCCCTCGAGCGCCTGAGGAGAGAGCGCCCTCTCCCCCATGGGGAAGAGGATCGTGTTTTCCTTTTCGATGTGCCGGCGCAGCAGCTCGATGTAGCCGGACGCCTCGCGGGCGAAGGCGCCGCGGTCGCCAGCCCCTTCGAGGGCGGCTTTCATGCCGCGTATCCTGTCCCGCCCGAGCGCGTGCTCCTGGAGCATGACGCCGATGGGCCCGCCCTCGTTGAGGATTCCCGCCTTCTCCATGGCGGGGAAGAGGATGCCCTCCTCCTTGCCGTGGTGGCAGCCGTCGGCGAATTCTTTTAGGAAGCCGACTAGTTCGCGCGCATCCCTGGTGTCCCAGGCCGCGCCTGGGCGCGAGTCGCCCGAGCTGGCGGCGTCGGCCATTTTCTGCAGTATGCCGAGCGAGAAGAGGATGGCCTCGTGCTCGTGCATCAATTCGTCGATCGCCCTGCTCACGCCGCGCCTCCGATCTTCCCCGCGAAGGCCCTTCCGTAGGCGCGCGCGGCCTCGATGGTCGCGGCGTCCGGCTCCCAGAGGGTCTTGAGGCCTTCGTCGACGACTTCGAACCCGCCCTTGGCGAGCCGTTCGGCGATCAGCTTGGGCGCCTCGCCCGACCAGCCGTAGCATCCGAAGGCCGCGGCCTTCTTGTTCTTGAACCGCAGGCCCTCGATCTCCTCAAGGATTCCCGCCATCGCGTTCAATATTCCCTTGTTGATGGTGGGCGAGCCGGCGAGCACCGCCTTGGAGCGGAACACGTCGGTGATCACGTCGTTCTTGTCGGTCTTGGCGACGTTGTGCGCCACGATCTTGGTGCCGGGGCTGGCCTCGGCGATGCCCTGGGCCATGCCCTCGGCGAGCTTTCGGGTCCCGTCCCACATCGAGTCGTAGAAGATCGTCACCTGGTTTTCCTGGTAGTCGGCTGCCCACTCGGCGTATTTCGTCACGATCTGCAGCGGATTGTCCCGCCAGATCACGCCGTGGCTCGGGGCGATGATCTCCAGGGGGAGGTTCATGCCGACCACTTCCTGGATTTTCTTGGTCACGAAGGACGAGAAGGGCGTGAGGATGTTCGCGTAGTACTTCACGCACTCTTCCCACAGCTCGTTCTGGTCCACTGCGTCGTTGAAGAGCCGCTCGCTGGCCAGGTGCTGGCCGAAGGCGTCGTTCGAGAAGAGGATCGCGCCTCCCGCCAGGTAGGTGAACATGGAGTCGGGCCAGTGGAGCATGGGCGCCTCCACGAAGACGAGCTTCTTGCCGTTGCCGATGTCGACAGAATCGCCCGTCTTGACGACGCGGAAATCCCAGTCCTGGTGGTAGTGGCCTTTCAGCGACTTGACCGCGTTGGCGGTGCAGTAGATGGGCAGGTCGGGCCTCCGGCGCAGGAGTTCGGGCAGGGCGCCCGAGTGGTCCACCTCGGCGTGGTTCTGGACCACGAAATCGATGTTCGCGAGCCCGACCTCGGCTTCGAGGTTGTCGACGAATTCCTTGGCGAAGGGCATCCATACCGTGTCGATGAGGGCGGTCTTCTCCTCCCTGACAAGGTAGGAGTTGTAGCTCGAGCCCCGATGGGTCGAGTACTCGCTGCCATGGAATTTCTTGAGTTCCCAGTCGATCTTTCCGACCCAGGAAACGTTCTCGGCTACTTTCCGCATCATCCCGATAAACCTCCCTCGATCCGATCGGCGGGGGGCCGACCGATTCGATTTCACTGGTCTCGATATCGAGTGTAATGCATCCGGGAGGTTTTGGCGGTAACGGATGTTACCGATTCAGCGTTTAGAACGGTCTATAGCTTATCCCAATGTCGTAGGTGTCGACCTTCTCCATCTTTTTCCACTGGCGGACGACGGCGAGGGTCAGGGGGAAGACGGC
>JAJTBU010000208.1 GCA_021286735.1 bacterium | reverse complement strand
AAAAGCAGCGAGGCCGTCTTGAGGTTCCACAGGCGCGTCGAGGACTTCACCTTCACCACCGACAGCAGGAGAAGCACGATGTACACGAGGTTGACCGACATCGAATACCAGGCGAAGTCGTAGTTGAAGTCGACGACGAAGGTCTTGAGCTGGACGAGGAGGGGTATCTCGGCGATCATGCTGTGATATCGCGCAACGTAGAGCATAGGGAAGAAGAGGATGGCGAAGCCGAGGATGAGGTAGAGCGCGCGGATCATCTTCCAGTCCCGCTTCTCCTCGCGACGCTTGGGGGCGGGGACTATTTTCTCGAGTCCGCATTTCTCGAGGACGCGGTCCGGCAGGTAGAGCCCGCACTCTTCGCGCAGGCTCTCGTTGTCCGCCGCCTCCTGGGCGATGATGGCGACCACCGCGTCCTCGAGCTCAAGATCGCGGTTAAGCTTGAGGAATTCGATTATCTCGGAGAATTTCCCCAGCGCGATCACTTCCCTTATGAGGGTTTTAGCGCTCCTGCGCTCCTTGCCCTGCAGCTTGGTGATGAAGTATTCGATCCTCCCCGCGAGCACTTCGGCGAGGCTCTGCTGGATTTGCTTGTCGCTCGCGGCGTCGAAGGCCTCCGCGACCGGGGGTATCAGCCTCGGATGGGCTGCGAGTATTTTCGAGAGCCCCATCTTGGCTGGCAGCCTGGTCAAGTCGCTCTCCAGATAGCCGAGGAGCTTGGCGATGTGCCTTTCAGCGTTGCCGTTGCCGAGCGACCTGATGGCGATGGCGCGGATCGTCGGATCGCTGTGGTTCAGGAATTCCGGGGCGTCCAAGTCGTCGCTGTAGTATTTCTCCATGCACTCGGCGGCCTTGACCATCAGGCGGTGGTGGTTCTCCACGGGGTTCTTGCTCGTGACGAGGAGGCGGTAGCGGCCGCAGCGGAAATCCGGAGCGACGCTGCCCTCGTATTTGCAGAGCCGGTTCCTACCCTCGGCGCGCGTCCGGCCGTGGACGCAGTAGATGCAGCAGCGTTCGGGACAGCCGCGGATCGATTCGGCGAGGTCGGCGAGCCGCCGCTGTCCGTCCGAGAGCGTGGCGTGGAGATACTGCTCGAGCCCTTCGTTGATGTGCTCGCCGGCGATGTCTATGAACATTTCGACGATCTCGCTGTCTTCGCGCCAGTAGAAGCCGCGCAGGAACTCGAAGGTCGCGGGGCCGAAGGAGGCGATAAGCAGGTTCACCTTGTCGCGGTACCAGCGGTGGGCGCCGATCAGGCTCTCGACGAGCACGCCCACGGAGCGCTTGTCGCCGATTTCGGACAGCGCGTTCGCGATGAAGAGCTTGACGGGGAAATCCCTCTCGGCCACGAGCGCGCGCTCGAGCGTCGTCCGGGCGTGGTCGCTTCCTATGAGCGCGAGCCCGAGCGCCGCCTCCATGCGGTCGTAGCGGCTCTGATAGCGAATTTTCCGCCCGAGCGTGACTTCCAGCTTGTTGCTCCTGGCGACCTTCAGGACTTTCTGGTGCTCCTCCTCGGGCAGGTCGATGGACTGCTTGAGGAGAAGATAGTTGTCGAAGAGGCGCTGGAGACGTTTCCGGTTGAAGGTGGCGTCCGATTCGAAAAGATGCGTGAACTCCGCCAGGTCCCTGTTCCGCTGCTCCTCCGAGAGCCCGAGCTTCGCCTTGTTCGCGAGCGTCTGGAGGACGATGACGATATCGATCCAGAACAGGAGCGCCACCGAAGCGAGGATCAGTTCGCTCTCGAGGTTCATCAGTCGGCTCCCGCAGCGGTGAGGTTCTGTACTATGCCGAGGAGTTCGGCGAGGAGATAGGGCTTCTGGAGATAATAGTTGATGCCGAGCCGGTAGGCCCGCGTGACGGACTTTTCGTCCTTTCGGTGCGACAGGAGGATGAAGGGAATATCCTTCGTGCCCGACTTGCGCGCGAGCGCTTCCTTGAGCATGAAACCGTCGATCTTGGGGATCATGAGTTCGGAGATGATGAGGTCGTAGCCGGCCTCGCCGATCTTGCTCAAGGCTTCGGCGCCGTCCTTCGCCGTGGCCGCCGCGTAGTCCGCGTTCTCCAGGAAGGTTTTGACGACGCCCGCGTTCACCGTGTCGTCGTCGACGATGAGCACCTTCCCCTTCGTCTCCACTTCCTTGCCCGTCTCGGAGGTTGAGCAGATGAGGTTGCCGCCCCTCTTGCGCGCCAGACGCAGGCGGCGGATGCCGATATCGGACAAGGTGGAGCCCGCGTCGGCCGGATCGATCTCCATGGAACCGAGTTCGGCGACGGCCACGAGGCCGACCGATATGGTGATGGGCTCAATGAAGGATTTCGACGACGCGACGGTGTCGCGCATCGTCTCGCAGAGTTCGTTCGCCTCGTGGAAGAGGACGCGCGGCATCCAGAACGCGAAGGTGGTGCCGTGCATGCGGAAGGCGTGCCTCCCCGCCGCGACGTTTTCGAGCAGTATGCGCGCCACGCCTTTCAGGATAGCCTCGACCTCGCGCGGGCCGTACTGGTATTCGATGCGCGCCATGCCCTCGTCGATGCCGACGACGGCCAGGACATCGTCCTCCAGCCCCTCCTGGCCGAGCGCGATCGAAGCCTGCTCGTCGATGAAGTTGCGGTAATAGTTCTCGTTGTAGAGGCCGGTGACGGGATCGCGCAGCGTGGAGTCGTCCACTTGCGACGTGGTCTGGCGCAGGAGCTCGTTCATCTCCCGGAGCTTGGCGACTTCCTCGCCCAAGCTGCTGTAGGTGCGCTCGGCCTGCTGCAGCGTGGACAGGTATATCTTGGGGCGGGACAGGCTGAACTCGGCGCAGAGATTGGCCACGAAGGGTTCCAGTACCGAGAGCGCGGGCTGCCCCCTCATGAGGTAGACCGCGTCGAAGAGGCGATCCCAGAGCAGGGAGTCGGCCATGGGGCTGCTGGCGATCGCGCCCGTCGCGGGATCGAACTCGATGCCGAGCTTCTCGCCGATCGCCTCGGCGAGGTCCTTTCCGAAAAGCGAAGCGACGCGGAAGAGCGTCTTCTCGGCCGGCCGGCGATACTCGCCTTCGGGAACCTGCCGCTCCACGACGGGGCCGAGCATCGTGCCGCAGGCCAGGGTCCTGAGCGCCTCGATGTGCTCGGGGATGTTCTTGGTGATGATGGAGCCGTGCTGGGGCAGGATCGCGCCCAGTTCGAGGCAGGAGAAAATCTCCATCACAGGCTTGAGGATATCGTGGGAAGGCATGTAGTGTTCGTGGAAGGCCTTCATCCCCTCCATGTATGTCTCATCGGCGTAGAGCGACCACGAAGGCTGGAAGGCGCCGAAGAGATCGCTCGAAAGCAGGAACTTGGCCTTCTTGTCGTAGGTCGCCACCGCGCCGGGGAAATGGAGGTAGGGAGTGGGAATGAACTGAAGCACCCGTCCGGTCGCCAGCGCGAGCGCGTATCCATGCTCGTCGAGCATGTACGCGGGGGACTTCACGCCATAGAAGCGGACGAGGGACCAGGTGCGCCAGTGCGTGACGATGGTGAAGCGCATGCCGAGAGCCTCGAGCCTCGGCACGGCGGAGGCGAGGTCGGGATCCTGGTGGGGGAGCACGACATACTTGACCTTGTCCAGCGGGACGATTGAGGCGACGTTGGCCACCACCGTCTCCACGTCCAGCACCGACCCCGGGTCGAAGAGCACAGCCTCGTCGCCCTCGACGAGCAGATAGGGATTGCATTGCAGATTGCCAGTCAAATCCCTGGAGCCAACCCAGTAATAGCCGGCCCCGAGGGACTCGATCTCATGCTGTAACGCCATCGAGCGCTCCTGTCATTGTCAGAATATCGGCAGGGACGCGCCGGGCTAAAAGAAAAACCGCGGAGACATGGACGGCGGACAGGGCGCCGGGGAAGCGACTAACTTCTCGTCAGTCCTTGTTCCCGCCCTTCAGGTACTTGTCGACGAGGTACTTGAAGCGCTCCTCGACGTACTTGCGCTTGACCTTGAGCGTCTGGGTGAGTTCCTTGCCCACCGAGAAGTCGTTCAGGACGGGGAATATCTTCGTGATCTTCTCGAAGGGCTTGAATCCCTGCTCCTTGTTGATGAGCGCGTTCACCTCCGGCAGCAGGGCGAGGTAGATCCTGTCGTTCTCGATCGAGCGCGAGCCCTCGGTTATCACCTCGTTGCGCGACAGCTTGAGTTCCTCCGCCAGCTTCATCAGCTCGTCCTCGTTTACCGCGACGATGGCCGATATCTGCTTCTGATCCTGGCCGATCACGACGGCATGGTCGATATAGACGCTTTCCTTGAGCTTCTCCTCGATCGGCTCGGGCTCGACGTTCTCGCCGCCCATCAGGACGATCGTGTCCTTGGCGCGCCCCACGATGATGAACTCGCCGTTCTCCGAGCGCACCGCCAGATCTCCCGTGTTGAGCCAGCCGTCGGGCGAGAGGACGGCCGCGGTTGCCTCCGGATTCTTGTAGTAGCCCGACATCACCTGGGGGCCGCGGGCGAAGAGGATGCCCTTCTCGCCCGTGCCGGCCACGGACCCGTCCGCGCGCCGGATTTCCACTTCAGTGTGGTCGAAAGGCAGGCCGGTCGAGCCGAAGGTGTTGCGGCGCACCTGCCGCGACAGGATGCCCGGCGCGCACTCGGTCATGCCGTAGGCGTTGATGAGCGGAATGCCGATGGCGTTGAAGAGTTCGTCCAGGTACTTGGGCAGCGAACCCGCGCCGCAGGTGGCCAGGCGCAGCCGGCCGCCCACCTTCTCCTTGAAAGGCTTGAAGAGAACGCCGGCGAGGGCGTGACCCGGGGAGAGGGCGGCCAGGCGCAGCGCGTGCCAGGCGCCCGCGGCGGCCTTTTCGGCGAAGGAGCGGTCGCGCAGGCAGATGTAGCAGCCGCGCAGGTAGAGGGCGGAGGTCATCCACGCCTGGTTGTTCTTGATCAGGCCGAGGAGGAGGCGCCTTTTGGCGGAGGGCA
>JAJTBU010000207.1 GCA_021286735.1 bacterium | reverse complement strand
CGGCGTGAACGATGCCGCGGCGCTCAAGAAAGCCGATATCGGCATCGCGATGGGCCGCGACGTGAACGACGTAGCCAAGGAAGCCTCGAGCATGATCGTGCTGGACGGCAACTTCGCGAGCATAGTGGCGGCGGTGGAAGAAGGGCGGGCGGTTTACGACAACATCCGCCGCTTCACGACCTATGTCCTGACGAGCAACATGCCCGAGCTGGCGCCCTTCATCATGTTCGTCCTGCTCGGAATACCGCTTCCCCTCACCGTCATGCAGATCCTGGCGATCGATTTGGGAACCGATCTCGTGCCCGCCCTCGGTTTGGGCGTGGAAGCTCCGGAGCCGGGGAACATGAGCAAGCCGCCTCGCGGACCGCGCGAACATCTCATCAACCCCTGGGTTCTGCTGCGCGCCTATCTGTGGCAGGGTGGAATGGAGATCGCCCTCTCCCTCGCCGCTTTCTTCTATGCCTATCTCAGCCACGGCTGGATTCCCGGTATGCCGATGGCGGGCGCCGGGCCCCTCTACGCCCACGCCACGACGATGACGCTGGCTGGCATCGTAGCCTGTCAGGTCGGGAACGTTTTCTGCTGCAGAACCGCCCGTCAGTCGATATTCCGCGTCGGGTTCGGAACGAATAGGCTGGTCCTGATCGGCATTGTCGTGGAGGTGCTGCTCATCCTCGGCCTTGTGTACGTTCCCTTCATGCAGTCGATCTTCGGTCTCGCGCCCCTGTCCCTGGGCGACTGGGGACTGCTGGCGACCTTCCCGGTCATCATGCTCGCGGGCGAGGAGCTGCGAAAGCTGATTCTGCGGACTATGGACAAAAAGAGGGACTAGGCCGTCCTCTGGCTCTGTGCGGCCCTGCCGCGTTTCATTAACCCGTGTGGAGGTCCGCCGCGATCCGCTCCACGTCGCGGCGGTAGAGAAGGTTCGGCGAGAGCGGCTCGCCCGTTTCTATCGATATGAGGTAGTAAAGATGTTCCTTGGAATTGAAATCCGTTCCAAGATCGTAGAGTTCATACCCGAACGCGGCTAGTTCCCGCTCGCTTGCTCTTAGCGCTTTCGCCTCCCCGTCCATGGAAGTCTCCCCGGGATCGCTCCCTCCGTACGCCTATAAGTGTAAGCCTAGCCGGGGAGCGTTGCAAAAACGTTGCAGGCGGCGGCGATCATCGCCGCGGGAGGGCCGTCTCCGCGCGGCGCGATTGCCGCCGCAATAGGGCTGTGTCTCCGCGGGGCGCGGCCTCAGAGCGGCTTGCCCGCCAGTATCTCCTGGTAATCGCGGTAGTTCTTTTCCAGGAGGCGCGGCGTGTCGAGGCCGTAGGGGCATTTCGCGCTGCAAGCGTCGCAGTGCATGCAATCCTCGATTTTGCGCATCATGGCGCGGGCTTCCGGCGCCAAATGGCGTTCCGGCGGCGATCGGCGGATCATAAGCGACATTCGCGCGCATATGTTGATCTCGATGCCGGCCGGGCAGGGCATGCAGTAGCCGCAGCCCCGGCAGAACTCGCCGAGCAGCTCGGCGCGATCCTTCTCGATCGCGGCGGTCAGCGCTTCGGTCATGCGCGGCGGCTCGGCCATGAAGCCGATGAACTCGTCCAGCTCGGATTCCTTCTGGATGCCCCAGATTGGCAGCACGTGGGGGAACTGGTCCAGGTAGGCGTAGGCCGCCGCCGCGTTGGCCACGAGGCCGCCCGCCAGGGCCTTCATGGCGATGAAGCCCATGCCGGCATCCGCGCAGGCCGCGACGAGTTCGAGGTCCTTTTCGGTGGCCAGGTAGGTGAAGGGGAATTGGAGGGTTTCGTAGAGGCCCGAGGCGACGCTCTCCCGCGCCACCGGCAGGCGGTGGTTCGTTATGCCTATGTGGCGGATGAGGCCGCGCCGCTTCGCCTCGAGCATGCACTCGTAGAGGCCCGTTCCGTCGCCGGGCTTGGGGCAGAATGCCGGGTTGTGGAACTGGTAGAGGTCGAGGTAGCCGGTGCGGAGGTTCTCGAGCGAGGTCCGCAGGTGTTCCCAGAATACTTCGGGCGTTTTCGCCGCGGTCTTGGAGGCTATGAAGAGGTTTTCGCGCAGGCCCTCGAAGGCGATGCCCATCTTGCGCTCGCTGTCGGAATAGCCGCGCGCGGTGTCGAAGAAGCCGATGCCCGCGGCGCAAGCTTTGCGGGGGAGGCGGACGGCTTCTGCCTCGGAAATGCGCTGGATCGGCAGACAACCGAACCCGTTCTTGTCGGCCTCGATCCCCGTCTTTCCCAGCGTGACGATTGGCATGGCGGAACTCCTCTCTCGGGATCGCGCCGTTTTTTGGCAACGGGGGCGATCCTTTTCGCATAGTATGTGTTATGTTACTCACCGGGAAACATAATCGCGGAGGGAAAAATGAACAATAGGCTCGCCGTTCGGGCGCGCTCGCTTCGGAGGTCCGGCCTCAGGGCCTTGGCGCTCGCGGCCCTGCTCGCCGCCACGGGCGGAGGACTTTTCGCGCAGGACGCGCCCCGCGTCTTCGAGACGCGGTTCTTCAGGGAGCAGGTCTGGGATGTGCAGCGGTCTCCGAGCTATCCTTCCGCGGGTTCGAATTGGGTGCTCTCGAAGCTCAAGGCCCCCTACGATGCCCTCGCCGCGAAATCGATCGACTGGGGCAGGGGCAACGACCGCTACCTCATGTTCGGGCTCGACGAGGCATCCTCGAGCCAGCAGGCGGCCCTCGTCGACGATCTGGCCAATTCGGGCAGGCGATACAGCCTGACCCTCGACCTGTACGAGAGGAACGGCTCGCGGGTGAAGACGGTTTCCCGCTGGGGGGCTCTGGTGGGCGTCGGCTCCGAGGGCTTCCTCTATGAGCAGCAGGGCGCCTACGGGACATTCTTCTCTCCGGCGAAGGTGCGGGAGAACGCCCTCATCGTCTACCGGCCCAAGATCGCCCGCGCCACGAGGCTGTCGGAGATCCTCGACGATGCCGCCGCGCTGCGGCGGGTCCTGGGGATTCCCTCCGCGGGCGGCGCGCCCGGGAGCGTTTTCCAGCCGGCGCCCGTCGCGCCTCCGATCACGGTGGCGCCGCCCGCGCAGCCGCCGGCCTCGGGAGGGCAGGCGCAGCAGAACCCCGCGTTCGCGATCCTCCAGCCCTGGCTCCAGCTTTTCGGCGTGAGCGGGGGCACGGAATTCTACTGGCCGGGCGAATCCTCGCTCTTCGAGATGGAATTCCAGCGCCAGCAGGTCGGGGACGCGCAGCGCCAGCCCGCCTATCCGGAGGCCGGCAGGGACTGGCTTCTCTCCTGGCTCAAGGCTCCCTTCAGCCCGGTCACGGGGCAGTACATCGACTGGGGTCCCCGCCGCGACCGCTACGTCAAGTTCTTCCTCGACGAGAATCGGGCCGGCTATCCCGCCTCCCTGGCCGACGACGTGAAAGGCAGCGGGCGATCCTACAGTCTCTCCCTCCTCCTCTTCGAGCGCGACGGCGGCTATGTCGGCACGGTCTCGCGCTGGGGCAGGGTGATCGGCATCGGCGGCGAGGGCTTCATGTACGAGGCCGAAGGCAACTTCGGCATCTTCTTCACCTCGCGGCGGCTCTCGGAGGGCGCGGCGGTCTCGTATCGGCCCTGGCTGGACAGGGCGACCAAGCTTTCCCAGCTCTCGCTGGTCGCCGGCGCCTCGGGGACATTCGTCCCCGGAGCCTCGGAAGCTCCGCCCCAGCCGCCGGTCCAGCTGCCTCCTTCGGGCGGCTACCAGGACGGCTCGTCGGTGGAGGCGCGCAACATCGCCTCCGGCATCGTGGGCACCTGGCAGGGCCAGAGCGGCGATTACGCGGTGCGTTACGTCTTCGAGGCCGACGGCTCCTGCCTCTGGGCGGCCCAGGCCTCGGGCGAGACGCAGTGGAAGGCTATATTCATGCGCTACGAGCTGCGCGAGGAGTGGATCCGCTTCGCGCCCGAGGAGGGCGGGGGCTACGGGACGAGCCGCTGGCGGATCTCCGGCGGCCGCCTGATGATGAACGACAGGATCCTGTTCGAGAAGATCCGCTAGCGCGAGGCCGGCGCGCCGTCGCCGATGCGCGGCGCGGGCCCAGGCGGGGGGCCGCGGCCGGCCCGTCGAATACTTTGGCAATGAAAAGGGCTGTCCGGCGTTGGCCGGACAGCCCTTTTTCGTCAGCGGGCGACGGCGCGGGCTGAGGCTGCCCGATACGTGCAGGCCCCGGCGCCGCGCCGCGATCGCGGCGTTTCCTTACTTCAGCTCGGCGAGAAGCCTGGCGGCGTTCTTGTTGCCTTTGTCGGCGCCCTTCTTGAGGTCGACCTTGGCTTCGGCGGTTCGGCCCGTGTCTTTGTAGAGCTCGCCGCGGTAGTACCAGATCGAGGCGCCCATGTCGGGATCGGCGCCGAAGATGGAGAGGTATTCGTTGAAGAGGGCCTCGGCCTTCTTCCTGTCCTGTCCCGCTATGCCGGGGAGCACCTGCCAGAAGCGGCCGAGTCCGAGGATGGGCCCGCCCTTGTCGTACTTCTTGTCGAACTTGTAGGCGTTTTCGAAGCCCATCTGAGTCTTGCCCTTGAGTCCCTCGCCGAGCGCCTTGAGGATGCTCACGCAGTCGGAGTAGCTGCCGACGCTGCAGGCGTACCAGTACCAGCCCTCGACGCCGGTGGGGTTGATTTTGAAGGCGATCTCGCCGAATTTCATGCCGTCCTTGGCGATCGGCCGGGCGGTGTCCTTCCATCCCGCCGCCTCGTCGGTGACGAGCTGATCGGCATAGTCGCGGGCGGCCTTGGCGGCCTTCCAGTTGAGGGCGTAATCCTGGGGCGCGGCGGCGGCGAGCTTCACCGCGGCCTCGTAATCGGCCTTGAGTTCGGCGATCGGTCTTTCGGCCATGGCCGGGGCGATGACGGCGACGGCGAGGACGAGCGCGAGCGCAAATATCCTTTTCATGCGGAACAACCTCCTTGCGAGATGAGTACGTTTCCGTTGA
>JAJTBU010000206.1 GCA_021286735.1 bacterium | reverse complement strand
AGGCAGGATCGACCTCTTCATCGAGACCGACGACGAAGTCATCGTCGTCGACTTCAAGTCCGACGCCGAGCGGAACGCGGCGCGCCACAGGGCTCAGCTCGCCCTGTATCGGCGGGCGGCGGCCGGGCTGGCGCCGGGAAAACGCGTCAAAGTGGGGCTCTACTGGCTCAGGGGGGGCGAGTTCGAATGGCTGGACGGCGATCTCTCCGACGAGGCCCTCGCGGCCTTGGCGCGGCGCGCGGCGGAGGCCTTGGACAGGGCGCCCGCTTAACCCTATACTGCCTTCAGGATTTTTATGGAACAGACTAAGAAACCAACGCCGCTATCCCTCTTCTGGGCGATCGCGCAGATCAACACCGTCACCCTCGGGGGCGGCTACGTCATCGTCCCCGTCATGGCCTCCACCTTCGAGAAGCGGGGGTGGATGAGCGAGGGCGATTTCTTCGATATCTTCGCCAAAGCCCAGGCCTTTCCCGGCCCCCTCGCGCTGAGCACCGCCATCCTCTCTTCGCAGAAGCTCTGCGGAACCAAGGGAGCCGTGGCGGCCTTCTTTGGCGTCATCCTCCCGCCCTTCATCGCCCTCATCCTGGTCTCGGGCGTGATCGGCTCTATCGGCTCGCTGCCCGCCGTAAAGCGCTTTCTGGAGGGGGCGGGAGCCGTCGTGCCGGGAATCGTCGCGGCCATGCTCTGGAAGACCGCCTCGAAGCGGAAATGGACCCTCGCCAAGGCGATCGAGACGATCGTCGTCACCGTCGCCCTCGTCCTCTTCCCCAGTCTCAGCCTTCCCATCCTCCTCGCCGCCATCGCGGCGCTCTACGGCATCGAGGTGTTATGCAAACGCTCGAAATAATCTGGACTTTCTTCAAGATAGGAGTAATCTCGTTCGGCGGCGGGTGGTCGGTCGTCGGCATCATCAAGAACGACGTGGTGCCCCGCTGGGTCAGCGAGACCGACTTCCGCGCGATGATCGCCATCGCCCAGTCGACGCCGGGCCCCATCGCCCTCAACGCGGCCACCATGATCGGCTGGAACCACGGCGGCTTTTTCTCCGCCCTGGCGGCGACCATCTCGGTGGTCACCTTCCCGGTCATGGCCATCGCCGCGACGACCCTCCTCGCCAAGAGGGTGAGGCTCCGGGGCGACGCGCTTCAGGAGTCGTTGCGCACGGGCAGCCTGGCCATGATCGCCATGACACTCTGGACGCTCAGGCCCGATTCCGCGGATCCCCTGGTCCTTGCCTTCGGCCTCGCCGCCTTTGTCACCGGCGCCTTCACGAAGGTGAACGCGCTCTGGGTCATCCTCGGCTCGGGGCTCATCGACGCCGTGGCCGGCCCCGCCATCCGCTCGCTCCTAGGAATATAAGCCCGCGAGGAACCCGTCCCACTCCGCCCTGACTTTGGCAGCGGCCGCCTCGAAATGGGCAAGCTCGTCGAAGCTCTTGGCGGGCGTCAGCTCCTCGGGGTTCGCGACGGCAAGGATCCTCGCCCTGCCGCGCGAGGCGAGCAGGGCGTCGATATTGTCCAGGGCGAACTCGTGGCCATCCGGGTCGTTGCCCGGGATCGAGTAGCCGACCTCCGGATCCCAGTATTTGCTTCCAATTTCCTCGATGGCAGCGATCAGGTCAGCGGCGCGATAGACGCGGATGCCCACGTTGGTGTAGGCGAAGTCCCCGTCCGAAGGGGTGGCGCCCCCGGCTCCGGCGGCGCTGGAGGCGCCCGCGCCGCCAAGCTTGTCGTGGCCGAAGGCGCGGGGAAGCCCCTCCAAATCGAGCCGGATCGGATACGCCGGGTTCCTGATCCTCGCCACGGGAAGGACGAGCCCGACGCCTTCGCCCGCCTCGTCGAGCGCCGCGAGAGCCCGAAGCGCGAGCGCCGCCGTCAGGGGCGAGTTCGCGTCGCCGCCGAAATTGGTCATCCCGTAGCGGGCGCCTTCCCAGAGCGGGCGAGCCTGGCGGGCCGCGTCGCCGTGGCCCAGCACCTTGCCGGCGGGGCCAACGCGCTGGGTGCAGAACCTCGCCTCGCCGGGAGCTATGCCGAGCGGCTCGAGCACGCCACGGCGTATCTCGTCCTCCCAGCCCCGCACGACGACAATCTGTCTGCCCAGCCGCCTGAATGCGTCAACCGCGTAGGCAGCCATGGGAATGCGCGCCCCGCCACGCGCGATGAAATTCCTCACGGGGAAAAGCCCCCGCGGCTCCTCCGTGGGAAATGCCGCGACAGTCCGCTCGAACTCGTCCTTGGGCGGCGTTTCGACGCGCCTTGGCCGCCGAGAGCGTTTTGACCCAACGCGTGCCAGCCCCCGCGAGCAGGGTGAGGCAGGCCGTGGCCGCCCTCAAGCGAGGCTCGACGCCGCCGGCGCATGTTCCGCTGGCCTTCCCCGTCCCGCCGCCGATCGCCGCCCGCGCGAGTTCCATGCGCTTCCCAAAGGCGTCGGCGTGCCTCTCGCCCATCAGGGCGCGCAGCTCAGCAATGTTCATGGACAGTACCGGGCCCGGACTCCGCGGGCTCTTCGATGTCGTGAGGCTTGAACTCGATCTTGTCGGGATGGATGATGCGGTACTTCCGCACGAAGCCGCAGGGGCGATAGGTCATCTTCGCCTGGCGCAGCCCCTCGTTGCCCAAGTCCTGCTCGCGGTTGATCAGCTTGAAATACGCCGGCAGGGACTGGGCGAAAGCCTGGTTGATGAATTGGTAGATTCCCTTGAAGCGGTCGCAGGCCTTCTCGTAATGGACCGCGAACATGGTGCCCTTGGCCAGGGGCTCGCCCAGGCACCAGCCCACGGGTTGGCCTTCGATGTAGTAGACCGCCCCCCGCATCCCGAGTTCCTGGAAGAGCTCGAGCCCCTCGCGCGCGGCGAGATAGTCGCCGTCGTAGCCCTTGGCGGCGCGCCACTCTTCCAGCACGGCCAGGGCGTCGGCCACGTTCTCGCGCCTGAGCGGCTTCTGCTCGCACTCGTAGGTGCTGATGAAGCCGTTCACGAGGTTCCGCTTCTTGTGGTATTCCTTGCCGGTAAGCTCGGCAAGGTCGGTGCGGTTGTAGAGATAGTCGAAGTTGTCCCTGTCCTCCTGGACGAGGTAGCCCCGCGACTCCAGCTCGATGCGGTGCTGGGCGGCCTGGCTTTCCGAGAGATTCTTCATGTAATCGAAGCGGACCATGAGCTCGTCGAAAATCCCCTTGGGCGCCTGGCAGCAGGGGAGGTAGCAAAAGGTCTGGCCCTCCTTCGAACCTGCGATGACCAGCCCGCCGCCGGGGAGTCTGGCGACTCGATAATCGTAGGTGTGCCTGAAGAGGTAAAGACCCGCGAAGGTGAATTCCGAGACGCCGTCCTTCAGGAGATTGAAGGCGGGGTACATCTGGTCGATCATGGAGAGCGCGATGGGCGCGAACTCCGGGTACTGAGGCAGTGCGGTTTCGTCGTTCATTTCCTCTATGATAAGTAGCCGGAGCGAAAAGGGCAAGTGAGACGCGTTGAGCGCCTTCGCGATGATACGCCCCCGCGGCGACGGTTGCCTCCGCGGGATTTCGGAGGCATACTATGCCCTATGAAAGACTACGCACCCCTGCTCGCCAAGCCCTACGCCGAGGCTATGGTCGAACGCTTCCTGCGCTACGCGGAGATGGACACCCAGAGCGATCGCCATATCGAGGACATCCCTTCGACCAAGACCCAGTGGAACCTCGCGCGGCTCCTCGAGCGCGAGCTCAAGGAACTCGGCGTCGCCGACGTTTCCGTCGACGACCACTGCTATCTCATCGCCCGCCTGCCCGCCACGCCCGGCATGGAAGGCAAGCCCGCCATCGGCCTCATGGCCCACATGGACACGGCCAGCGACGTCCCCGGCTCGAATGTCCGCCCCAGGCTCGTGAAAGGCTACGACGGCGGCATCCTCCAGCTCGCCAAGGAAGGCCTCCTCGATCCCAAGGACTACCCCGACCTCGCCGCCCACGCGGGCGACACGATCATCGTCACCGACGGTTCGACCCTCCTCGGCGCCGACGACAAGGCCGGCGTGGCCGAGATCATGACGACGTTGGAATGGCTCCTCGCGCATCCCGAGATCAAGCACGGCCTGCTGGAAATCTTCTTCACCCCCGACGAGGAGACCGGAAAGGGCATGGACCGCTTCCCCCTCGCCAAGGCGAAGTCCGTGGCCTGCTACACCCTCGACGGAGGCAAGGCCGCCGAGATCGAATCGGAGTGCTTCACCGCCTACAGCGTGCACGCGGAGTTCGAAGGCAAGGTTATCCACATCGGCGCCGCCAGGGGCAAGGTCGCCAACGCGGTGGCCATGGCCTGCCACTTCGTCTCACTCCTCCCCCGCTCCGAAAGCCCGGAAGCCACCGACAACTGGTACGGCTACTACTGCCCGATCGAAATCAAAGGTTCCATGGAGCGAAGCGCCCTGGACATCTACCTGCGCGATTTCTCCACCGAGGGCATGGAGAGGCGCATCGCCGCGATCAAGGCCTTCGCGGCCGCGGTCGAGGCGCAGTTCCCCCTCGGCAAGATCTCGCTCACCTTCAAGAAACAGTACCTCAACATGAAGGAGAAGCTGGATCAGAATCCCGCGGTGCTGGAGAAGCTCGAGAAAGCCACGCGCCTGGCCGGCGCCGAGCCCGAATCGAAGCCCATCCGCGGAGGCACCGATGGTTCGCGCCTCACCGAGATGGGCATCCCCACCCCCAACATCTTCACCGGCGGCTACAATTACCACTCGAAGCACGAGTGGGCTTCCGTCGCCGAAATGTCGCTGGCGGTGGGCACCCTCCTCACGCTCGTGACGCTTTGGACCGAATGAGTTCGTCGGCGGGCACGACGTCAGCGTCCGTGCTCGCCGCGATGTATTCCTGCGTGTAGGGCGGGAAGCACTCCCAGAGCACGAACTTCCCGTCCCGCATTTCGAAGAATCCCAGGTCGGTGACGACGTAGTCCACCTCGTGGATCGCGGT
>JAJTBU010000205.1 GCA_021286735.1 bacterium | reverse complement strand
AGAGGCCTTTTTCGCGCAGGGACTGCAGCGACAGAGTGGGAGCTCCTTCCAGCGTGCCGGCGCCGAGGGCGTAGCGGAGGATGGCGTCGATCGACAAGGCGTCGTAGCCGAGGGCGCCCAGGGCGGGGGGCACGCTCGAGTTGATGATCTTGAAGTAGCCGCCGCCGGCCAGCTTCTTGAACTTGACGAGGGCGAAATCCGGCTCGACGCCCGTGGTGTCGCAGTCCATGAGGAGGCCGATGGTGCCGGTCGGGGCGATGGCGGTGACCTGGGCGTTGCGGTAGCCGTGCTTCTGTCCGAGCTTCAGGGCCTCGTCCCAGGATTCGCGCGCGGCGGCCACCAGGTTGCCCGGGCAGGCCCATTCGCGCAAGCCCGCCGGCGTGATTGTTAGTCCCTCGTATTCCTCGCTCTTCGCGTCGTAGGCGGCCCTCCTGTGGTTGCGCACCACGCGGAGCATGTTCTCGGCGTTGGGGGCGTAGCGCTCGAAGGTGCCCCAGGCTTCGGCCATGCGCGCCGACTGGGCGTAGGCCTCGCCCGTGAGGATGGCGGAGAGGGCGGCCGCGACGGCGCGGCCCTCGTCCGAGTCGTAGGCTAGGCCCATGACCATCATGAGGCTGCCGAGATTGGCGTAGCCCAGGCCCAGCGTGCGGTAGTCGTAGCTGCGGCGCGCGATCTCCTTCGAGGGAAACTGGGCCATGACGACCGATATCTCGAGCACGGTCGTCCAGAGCCTGATCGCGTGGCGGTAGCCCTCGTCGTCGAAGTTGCCCGAATCCGCATCGTAGAAGGAGAGGAGGTTCAGCGAGGCGAGGTTGCAGGCGGTATCGTCCAGGAACATGTACTCAGAGCAGGGGTTGGAGGCCTTGATCTCGCCGTCGGCGAGGCAGGTGTGCCACTCGTTCACCGTGCTGTGGTACTGGAGGCCGGGATCGGCGCACTGCCAGGCCGAGCGGGCTATCCTGTCCCAAAGCCTGCGGGCCTTGATGGTCTTCATCACGGCGCCGGTGGTGCGGGCCTTGAGCTCCCATTCGCCGTCCTCGGCGACGGCCTTCATGAAGGCGTTGTCGACGCGCACCGAATTGTTGGAGGACTGGCCCGATACCGTGTTGTAGGCCTCGGACTCCCAGGCGGTGTCGTACTGAGGCAGGTCGACGATCTCGCCCGACTGCCGGTACATGGAGAGCACCTGATGGATCCAGGCCGAGGGGATGCCCGCCGCGAGGGCTTCCTTGACGGCTTTCCGGAGGGCGCCGTTCTCGGCGAAGGAGAAGGCTTTCCCGCTCCCGTCGCCGAAGCCGTCGACGGCCTGCTTCATGGCGTCGGCGTAGCGCCGCAGGACGGCGGAGCCGGCGGAGAGGCAGGCCACCTTGTACTCCTCCTCGGCCTTCCAGGTCACGAAGGGCTCAATGTCGGGGTGGTCCGCGTCGAGGATGACCATCTTCGCGGCGCGCCGGGTCGTTCCCCCCGACTTTACGGCCGCCGCCGACCGGTCGGCGATCTTGAGGAAGGAGAGGAGGCCCGACGATACGCCGCCGCCGGAGAGGTTTTCCCTGGCGGCGCGGATCTTGGAGAAGTTCGTGCCCGTGCCGGAGCCGTACTTGAAGAGGCGGGCCTCGCGGGTGACGAGATCCATGATGCCGCCCTCGTTGACGAGGTCGTCCTTGATGTCGAGGATGAAGCAGGCGTGGGGCTGGGGCCGCGCGTAGGCGGATTCGGACTTGACCACCTCGTCGGTCGCCGGATCGACGTAGTAGTGGCCCTGGGGCGGCCCTTCGATGCCGTAGACGGCGTTCAAGCCCGTGTTGAACCACTGCGGGCTGTTGGGCGCGGCGATCTGGTGCGCCAGCATGTAGCAGAGTTCGTCGTAGAATGCCCGGCGATCCCCGTCGGAATCGAAATATCCGGCCCTGTCGCCCCAGAGGCACCAGGTATGGGCGAGCCTGTGGAAGACCTGCCGGGCGTCGTGCTCGGACCCGGGTTTCTGGCTCGGAGCGGCCAAGGCCGCCTGCGCCGCGGGCACCATGGCCACCCAGGCGTTCTCCGTCTCGGCCGAGACGCCCGCCTTCCTGAAGTATTTCTGCGCGATGATGTCCGTGGCGATCTGGCTCCAGGAGGAGGGCACCACGATAGCGTCCATGTGGAATACCAGCTTGCCGTTGGGGTTGCGTATCTCGCTGACGCGCTGTTCCCAGGTTATGCCCTCGTAGGGCCCCTGGCCCTCGCGAGTAAATCTCCGCTCGAATTTCATGTAATCCTCCGCCCTGCCAGCAGATACCGGCCAAAGGCCGTCAGGTGCCGTCATATTTGCTATAGCACTATATACTACTATCTATATTGTCGGACATGGCCAAGCCACTACCATCTATTGTGGTAGCGCCTTTTCCATTTTTTATAATAGACTTCATTGCCCTTTACAAGAGGGGTTTTGAAAAATTCATCCTGGCGCGCGATTATTCCGATAGGAAAAGGTATGACGAACATAAGGCGGGCGATTTTGGCGATAGCGCTGCTCTTGGCGCCGATGGGGGCCTACGCCGCCGAAGCCGTCTCCCTCATCGATTTCGGGAAGAGCGCGGCCGCCGCGATAGCCTACGACCCGCTCACCTCCAGCGGCTACCTCGAGAAGGACGGCAGCTTCATCTCCTTCGCTGTCGGCCAGCCCTTCATGGTTTTCGATTGGAAAGGCTTGAAAAAGATCGAGGCCCCCTATCTCGATGGCGACGCGGTGATGCTGCCCGCCGCCTTTTCGAGCGAGGCTTCGTCGTACTTCAGCTCCAAGGGCGGCTCCAAAAAGGAAAAATACAGGGTCGCCACGATCCTGATCGATCCCGGCCACGGCGGAAAGGACACGGGCGCCATCGGCGAGGTGAACGGGCTGCGCCTCCTGGAGAAGGACCTCACCCTCGAAGTGTCGCGGCGCGTCGTCGATCTCCTGAAATCGAGCTATCCGGGAAGGAACATAATAACCACGCGCGAGGGCGACACCTACCCGACGCTCGACGAGCGCGTCTCCATGGCCAACGAGGCGGGCTTGCGCAAGGACGAGGCGATCATCTACGTCTCGATCCACGCCAACGCGTCCTTCAACAAGAACGCCAAGGGATACGAGGTATGGTATCTCAACCCCGAATACCGCAGGACGGTCGTCGACGCCAACACGGTCAAGGAGAAAGGTACCGAGATAGCCCCGATCCTGAACGCGATGCTCGAGGAGGAGTTCACCACCGAGAGCATCATCCTGGCCCGCAAGGTGTACGACCGGCTGGGCGCTGCGATCGGCCCCCAGAGCCAGGGGAGGGGCATCCGCGCCGAGGAGTGGTTCGTCGTCCGCAACGCCAAGATGCCCTCGATCTTGATTGAGATGGGCTTCATCACCAATCCCGAAGAGGGGCTCATGCTCTCGAGCTCCGGGTACTTGAGGAAGATCAGCGATGCGATCTACAATGGCGTCGTCGATTTCATAGATCATTTCGAAAGGTAATTCCATTGAGCGAAAACGCCCACCGCGAGCGCCACTCCGGCAGGTGGCTGCTGCTCGTTCCCGCCGTCATCGTCCTCGCCCTCGTCGTCAATGGGATCGAACCCTCGGCGGACCGCGCCAGCCTCTATTTCCTCGACGCATCGAGAACCAGGCTCGTCGCCGAGCGGCGCGCGATGCCGCTGGTCGGGCCGGTGGAGGAGCGATCGGAACAGGTGCTGAAAGAACTGCTTCTCGGCCCCTTCGACCACCGCCTGCAGCCCCTCGTCCTGCAGGACGCGCGGCTCGGAGCCGTCATGCACCGGGGCGGGCGCCTCCTCGTTGAGCTGGAGATACCCGACCTCTCCAAGGTCGACGTGCCCTTCGCCCTCCTGCGCTCGGCCATCGAGCGCACGCTCGCCGCTTCGGTGCCGGGCTGCGGACGCCTCGAACTCTACCTCAACGGCAGTCTCGCTTTTTCCCGCTGAGTTCCCCCGGACATCTCCCAGTGGCTGGCCGCCCGAAAGGGTGGTATAGTCGAGTCATGCCCAGGGAACAGTCGGTGCTGGTCATCCCCGACAAGGCGAAGGTGCAGGCGACCTACCTCGAATCGCGGCCGCGCTATGAAGAAGCCCTCGCGCGCTTCCTCGCGACCGTCGAGCCCATCCTCACCGCCGGTGGCCTCAGCCCGACCCTCAAGGGGCGGGTCAAGGAATTCCCCTCATATTACGCCAAGAAGCTGAGGCTGCTGAAACAGGCCTGGACCGAGAAGACGGTTCCCCCTCCGGTCAACGACATCATCGCAATTCGCGTTGTCTGCCCCTTCCTCGGCGACCTGGCCGTCGCCGAGAAGCTGCTCTCCGCGCACTACGATATCGTGGAGATCGAGCGCAAGGGCGCCGAGCGCTCCTTCCGCGAATTCGGCTACGAATCGATACATCTGTTGGTGAGCATCCCCGAGGAGCTCGCGCCGCTCTGCCCCCACATCGAGCGCAACGTCATCGAGATCCAGCTCAGGACCATCCTGCAGGAGGCCTGGGCGGAGGTTGAGCACGAGCTCGTCTACAAGGCCGAGTTCACGCCCGTGGACGAGCCGATGCGGCGCAAGCTCGCGGCGCTCAACGCCAACCTCACGCTTTCCGACATAATCTTTCAGGAGATACTCGAGTTCGAGAAGCGGCTCAACGTCGAGCTTGGGCAGCGCCGGCAGGCTTTCTACCGGAAGATCGAGGAAGTCGCCGACGAGCCGGACGATGCGGTCGATGCGGTCGATGCGGTCGATGCGGTCGATGAGCCGCGTTCCGATGCGGGCGCCGCGGAGGACGGCGAAGCCCCCCAGCCCGCCCCGGCGATCTCCATCGCCGAGGTGCGCCCTTCCGTATTCGAAGGCCACGGCGACGGCGGGCTGGGCATGGACGGCATGATGCTCGCCGCCCTCGAGGCCCACAACAAGGCCGATTTCGCCGCGGCGGTGAGCATCTACAGCGCCATCGTCG
>JAJTBU010000204.1 GCA_021286735.1 bacterium | reverse complement strand
GCCCACGCAGAGGATGACTTCGAGGCCGTGGCCCAGGGCCAGGAGCACTTTCCTGTTGATGAGGGCGTCGGACTCGAGGTAGCTGTGCCTGCGCTCGGAGTGGCCGAGGATGACGACCTTGACGCCGATGTCTTTGAGCATGAGGACGGAGACCTCGCCCGTGTGGGCTCCCTGCTCCTCGGGGCCCATGTTCTGGGCGCCGAGCAGGATGTTCGAGCCTTCGAGGACCTTGGCCACTTCCGCGAGGGCCGTGAACGCGGGGGCTACCATGACCTTTTCCTTGCATCCGGCCAGCTTGGCCTTCAGCTCGGCGGCGAGCGCCACGGATTCTTTGACGGTCTTGTGCATTTTCCAGTTGCCGGCGATAAAATATGAACGCATTGTTGGTACCTCTCGGATCGAACATCCGGAGCGCTGTCGGCTCCGGGCATCGCTTGAGATACTAGCGAAATGAGCCGCCTTAGTAAAGGCATTTCACGGCGGCGAAAGGACGAGGGCCGCAGGCCGGCGGTTGGGCTGTTCCCCGCCCGCGGGCGGATCGCCCGGGCTCCTAGATGACGTAGTCCTCGCCGACCCAGCGCCCGTTCCGATCGAGGCAGGGCGCCCGCTCCAGGTCGCCGCCGGGCTGGGCGCCGGACTGGGCGAGGCACTTTTCGAGCCTCTCCACCCGCGCCAGCAGCTCCTTTACCGATTTTCCGATCACGTCGGGCATCGCCGCGTGGTCGAGGTCAGGCGAATCCCCCGCGCGGTGCGGGTGGGCGCGCTTGACGACCTGGCCCGGGATGCCGACCACGACGGAGTTCTCCGGAACCGCGCGCACCACCACCGCGTTCGCCCCGATCCTGCTGTCGGAGGCGATCCGGATGTTGCCGAGGATCTTCGCCCCCGCCCCCACTGTTACTCTGTCGCCGAGGGTTGGGTGCCGCTTGCCCTTTTTCAGGGATGTGCCGCCCAGCGTGACGCCGTGGTAGAGGGTCACGTCGTCGCCGATCTCGGCCGTCTCCCCGATCACGACGCCCGCGCCGTGGTCGATGAAGAAGCGCCGCCCGATCCTCGCCCCCGGGTGGATCTCTATGCCGGTGAGGAATCGCGCGAGCTGGGAGAGTATCCGCGCCGAGACCCGGGCTCCCCCGCGCCAGAGCAAGTGCGCGAGGCGGTGCGCCCAGACGGCGTGCAGCCCCGGGTACGCCAGGACGATCTCGACCGGGGAGCGGGCCGCGGGGTCCCGTTCCCGTATCGCGGCGATGTCTTCCCGCATTCTCGCAGCAAACCCAAGACTGCGCCTCGTCGGCGCGGACCGCCCGTCCCGCGAATGATCTCCGGCATCTCCCCCGCCTCGAGCCAAGGTTTTCATCTTTTTTCTCCTAATCCCACAATAATGAAAAAGCCACCCTTTCGGGTGGCTCCGCTCGGCGAAGTTTCCTGAAAGGGAGGCTTACTTCTGTTCGAGACAGGCGATGCCGGGCAGGACCTTGCCCTCGAGGAACTCGAGGCTGGCGCCGCCGCCGGTCGACACGTGGCTCATCTTGGAGGCGAGCCCGAACTTGTTGACCGCCGCGACAGAATCGCCGCCGCCCACCACGGTGAGGGCTCCGCGCCCTGTGGCTTCGGCGACCATCTTGGCCACCCGCTCGGTGCCCGCCGCGAAGGCGTCGAACTCGAAGACGCCCACCGGGCCGTTCCACACGATGCTCTTCGCGGTTGAGAGGACTTCGGCGTAGAGCGCCAGGGTCTTGGGGCCGACGTCGAGGCCCATGAGGCCCTCGGGCACGTTGGCGCCGTCGACGGCCACGGGCGCGGCGTCCGGCGCGAAGGCGGCGGCGCATACGTGGTCGACGGGCAGCACTATCCGCACGCCCGCCAGCTTGGCCGCGTCCAGGAGGCTCCTGGCCGTGTCGAGGAAATCGTCCTCGACCAGGCTCTTGCCCACCGTGGCGCCCTGGACCTTGAGGAAGGTGTAGGCCATGCCGCCGCCGATGATCAGCGCGCTGGCCGTCTTGAGCAGGCTCTGCAGGACGGCGATTTTGGAGGAGACCTTGGCGCCGCCGATCACGGCGACCATGGGCTTCGGGGGATTCTTGAGCATCGGCTCGAGGTGGGCCACCTCTTTCTCCATCAGGAAGCCGCCGACCGACACCGCGCTGAACTTGGAGATGGTCGCGGTGGAGGCGTGGGCGCGATGGGCGGTGCCGAAGGCGTCGTTGACGTAGATATCGCCGTAGGACGCGAGTTCCTTGGCGAGGATTTCCTGCTTCGCCTCGTCCTTGGCGGTCTCTTCCTTGTGGAAGCGGGTATTCTCCAGCATGACGACCGAGCCCGCCGGAAGGGCGTCGATCGCGGCCTTCTGGCCGAAGCAGGAGGGCAGGAAGGTCACGGGCACGCCGAGCTTGGCGGCGAGGTATTCGGCCACCGGCCGCATGCGGTGCTTGCCGGCCAGGTACTTCTCGAGATCGAAGGCCTTGCCGTCCTTTTCCGCCTTCTCCTTGGCCTTGGCCGCGTCCTTGTCCGGGTCTCCGAGGTGGGACATGAGCACGAGGCTCCTGGCGCCCGCGTCGAGCACGTACTTGATGGTGGGGAGGGCCGCCGCGATGCGGGTGTCGTCCTGAACCTTGCCCTCTTTCATGGGAACGTTGAAGTCCACGCGCATGACGACGCGCTTGCCCGCCAGCTCGATGTCTTTCACGGTCTTGATCATAGCTTCAGACTCCTTAAATGAAACGCCGACCCACGATGGATCGGCGCCTCTCTCTTTTCTATCCCTATAGAACCCTTACTTCTTCTTGGAATCCATGTAGCGGAGCAGGTTCACGACCCTGTTCGAATAGCCCCACTCGTTGTCGTACCAGGACACGAGCTTGAAGAAGCGCTTCTCGCCCTTCAGGTTGTTCTGGAGGGTGGCGAGGCTGTCGTAGATGGACGAGCGGGCGTCGTGGATATAGTCCGTGGAGACGAGCTCCTCGTCGGAGTAGCCGAGGATGTCCTTGAGGTAGGTCTCGGAAGCCTTCTTCAGGAGGCCGTCGATCTCCTCGATGGAGCTGTCGCGGGCGGCGGTGAAGGTGAGGTCCACGACGGAAACGTCGAGGGTCGGGACGCGGAAGGACATGCCGGTGAGCTTGCCCTTGGTCTCGGGAAGGACTTCGCCGACGGCCTTGGCGGCGCCGGTGGTGGACGGGATGATGTTGTTGGAAGCGGCGCGTCCGCCCCTCCAGTCCTTCTTGGAGACGCCGTCGACCGTCTTCTGTGTCGCCGTGGTGGAGTGGATGGTGGTCATGAGGCCGCGGTCGATGCCGACGCCTTCCTTGAGGAGGACGTAGACGAGGGGCGCGAGGCAGTTCGTCGTGCAGGAAGCGTTGGAGACGACGTCGTGCTTGGCGGCGTCGTACTTATCCTCGTTGACGCCGATGACGAAGGTCGGGATTTTCTTGGTCTCGTCGGCGCTCTTCGCGGGAGCGGAGATGATGACCTTCTTGGCGCCGGCCTCGAGGTGTCCCCAGGACTTCTCGTTGGCGAAGAGCCCGGTGGATTCCACGACGTATTCGACGCCGAGCTTTTTCCAGGGGAGATTCTTGAGCTCCTTCTCGGCCATGACGCAGGCGATCTCGTGGCCGTTGACGACGAGGATGTCGTCCTCGGTCTTGGCGGAGTCGCTTTTCCTGGACGAGATCTGGGCGTCCATGTGGCCATGGATGGAATCGTACTTGAGCTGATATGCGAAATACTTGGCGTCGGTGGAGACATCGACGACGGCCACGACGTCGATCTTGTCGGCGCCGAGCAGGTTCTGACTTACGATGGACTGGAAAACGAGCCTTCCGATCCTTCCGAAACCGTTGATAGCTACTTTCATGAGTTCCTCCTTGGGAACATGGCTAGGTTATCCAAAGCGCTTGCGGCACTTTTGCCGGAGCTATGGATATTTTTATATCCATAAATGGCGGTGCGCGTCAAGCCGCTACCTCATAATGATACAAAATTTATGCATGAACTTCTAGGGGATGCTGCCCACTCTCGCCGCGATTGACCAAGCCGGGGCAGTTGGATACCCTAGTCCCATGGCCAAAGGGAACATGCGCGGAATTCCGCTTTCCGCGTGGCTGTCGCTCGCTTTCGCGATCCTGCTCGGCGCGGGATTCGGGGCGGCTCTGGGCGGCACCGCCAACACTATACGCACAGAGAACTACACAGAATTCCAGTCGGCGCTCCCGACGAAACTCTACGATATCAAGGGCAGGCTCATCACCGAGTTCTTCCGCGAGGAGAAGAGGAACCCCGTCTCGGTGCGGGACCTCCCGCCGCACCTGATCGGCGCCTTCGTGACCCGCGAGGACGATACCTTCTATACCCATCGGGGCTTCACGCTCAAGTCGATCGCCCGGGCGGCCATCGGCAAGCTCATCGGCAGGAACCTGGGCGGCGGGTCGACCATAACCCAGCAGCTCGCCGGCGGCCTCTACGCGGACCGCAAGGATATCTCGATGCGGCGCAAGCTGGTCGAGTTGTGGTGGGCGCTTCAGCTCGAGCGGCGCTTCAGCAAGCAGGAAATCCTCGAGATGTACCTGAACAAGGTGATCATGGGCTCCAGCGGCGTCTACGGCGTCGAGGCGGCCAGCCAGTACTTTTTCGGCCACTCGGCCAAGGAGTGCACGCCGGCCGAGTCGGCGATCCTCGCCATCCAGCTCTCGAGCCCCACCAAGTACAATCCCTTCAAGAACCCGCAGAACGCCCGCGCGCGGTCCAAGGACGTCCTGGCCCAGATGGTCCAGAAGCGCGTCACCACCAAGAAAGAGGCCGAGGACTCCTTCAACGCCTACTGGGACAATTTCGACTACACGCGCGTCGCCTCGGCCGCCTACTTCATGAGGAACGACAAGGCGCCCTGGTTCAGCGAGTACGTTCGCCGACAGCTCGAGGACATGCTCTACGGCTCCCTGGATCTCTACGCCGACGGACTTTCC
>JAJTBU010000203.1 GCA_021286735.1 bacterium | reverse complement strand
ATGAGCCCCTGGTACGACTTGTACTCGTCATCGAGGAAATCGGCGAACTCCGACGCGCCGGCGTAGGCGTCGCCCCACTGGAGCTTGGCCAGGGAGTCTTTCCAAGACGTCGTGGTCGTCATCTTCTTGAGCGTCTTGGCCCAGTATTCCTGCGCGTCCTTGCTCATGCCGGGCGTTCCGAAGACGCCGCGCCAGACTTCGTAGGTGACGTTGAGTCCGAGGGCTTCCTTGACGGTCGGGACGTTGGCGATGACGCCGGAGCGGCGCTCGGGGGAGGAGACCGCGAGGGCGCGGACGGCGCCGGCCTCGATCTGGCCCAGGGCTTCGCCGATGCCGGTGGACACGAAGGAAACGTTGCCGCCGAGGAGGCTGATGATGGCCTCGCCGCCGCCGTTGGTGGCCAGGTAGACGATCTTGGCGGGGTCGACGCCGTAAGCCTTGGCGACCTTGCAGACCGCGAGGTGGTCCATGTTGCCCGCCGCGGAGCCGCCGGCGACCTTGATCGCCTGGGGGTTCTTCTTGAGGGCGTCCATGAGGTCCTTGAAGGTCTTGTAGGGGGAGTCGGCCTTGACGAGGAAGATCTGGTAGTCGGTGATCAGCTTGGCCAGCGGCGTGAGGTCGTTGTACTTGCCGGGGAAGGTGCCGTTCACGCTGCCGATGATGAGGGGCGGCGAGAAGACGATGAGCTCGTAGTTGTCCTTGGCCTTGGACTGCATCTTGGCGAAGCCGATGGCGCCGCCGCCGCCGGGCACGTTCGCGACGGCCGTGGGCTGCGGATACAGCTTCTCGACGTTCAGCGCGCGGTCGATGGCGCGGGCGAGCGCGTCGAATCCGCCGCCCGCGTTGGCGGGGGCGATGATCTCGAGCGGCTTGGAGGGATAGTTGTCGGCGGCGAACGCCGTGGCGGCGGCGCCGGCGAGCAACGCGACGATGATAAGCGTGATTGCTCTCTTCATGACTCTGCTCCTTTTATTCAGTGCGCCGTCGTTCCCGAGCCGCTTTCGCGCGGCCCGGGAACCCGGCGATCAGGAACAAGTCTAGGCGCCCTTTCCGAAAATCGTATGTAGGAAGAGCCTCGATTCGGCTGTAGGTGTCAGTCCTACAGCCGGCGCCGCTCAAGCCCTCACTTGGCGGATCACGTCGATGATGCTGCCGTCCCTGTACTCCACGAGCCCGACGACGCGGTCCGCATACTCGACCGGGTCGGGGACGCCCGCGATGGATTCCGCCTTCTCGCGGAGCTCGGCGATGTCCATGACCCTGACCCCGCCGGCCTCGAGCCTCTCGCGCAGGTCCTTGCGGCGCGGGTTGACCGCCGTGCCGAAGTCCGTCACGAGGATGTCCACCGTCTCGCCGGGGGTTATCACGGTCTCCACGCGGCGCACGACGCTGGCCGTCCTGCCCCTCACGAGGGGCGCGACGATGATCGAGACGCCGGCTGAGGCCGCGGTGTCGCTGAGGCCGCCCGAGGCCCCGCGGAAGACGCCGTCAGAGCCGGTGATCACGTTGACGTTGAACGATTCGTCGATCTCCAGGGCGGAGAGGATGACGAAGTCGAGCATCTCCGCGGCGCAGCCCTTCGACGCGGGATTGGCGTAGCAGGACGCGTCGATCTCGAAGTGACGCGGGTTTCCGGCCATCGAGCGGGCGGCGTCGGCGTCGAAGGTCTGCACGTCGAAGACCGCGCCCACGAGGCCTTCCTGGAGCATGTCCGTAACCTGGCTGGTGATGCCGCCGAGGACGAAGGCGGCCCTGACGCCGCGCGTCAGCATGAGCTCGCGCAGGTAGCGCACCACGGCGAGCGAGGCGCCGCCCGAGCCGTTCTGGAAGGAGAAGCCCTCCTTCACGAGGCCGAGGGCGTCTATGGCGGCCACCGCGTTGCGCGCTATCAGGAGCTCGCGCGGATCGCGGGTCATGCGGGTGGCGCCCTTGGAGATGCCTTTGGGATCGCCCACCGCGTCCACCGGCACGACCCAGTCGACGAGGTCCTGGCCGATGCTGGCGGGGATGGCGGGGTAGTCGACGATGCCGTCGGAGAGGAGGACCACCGACTTGGCGGTCCTGGCGTCGACCATCGCGTAGCCCAGGGAGCCGCAGGCCGACCTGCCCACGGAGCCGCGGGCGTTGCCGTAGGTGTCGCAATAGGGCACGCCGAGGAAGGCGACGTCCGGGGCGATAGAGCCTTCCATAATGGCGCGGGCCCTGCCTCCGTGCGAGTGGATCACGACGGGGACCTCCATCTCGCCGCGGGAGATCGCGTCCGCGAGGCCCCCGCGCAGGCCGGAGGTGTAGATGCGCCTGATCACGCCCGAGCGCACGTGCTCCAGGAGGGGGGCGTGGATCGAGGTGAGGGAGCTCGGCGCGAGGGTCAGGTCCCTGATCCCCGCCCTTGCGATGGCGTCCATGACCATGTTGACCACGTAGTCGCCCTCGCGGAAATGGTGGTGGAAGGATACGGTCATGCCGCTCTCGAGCCCCGACCGGCGGATGGCTTCGTCGATCGAGCCAAGGACCTTGCTCGGACGGCCGGCCGAGAGGAGCTTCCGCCCGGCCGAGGCGCGGGCGCCGGGGGCCCAGGCTCCCGCGAAGGGGGCGAGCGCGCCGAAGGCCGGCAGCGAGGCCGGCAGTTCTCTTCCTATGGCGTTGCACGACATTATTTCGCCTCCTTCGGGGCTGCCGGAGTTGCCGGGGCTATCCCCGAGGCGCCGGCCAGGGCGAGCACGCGCTCGGCCCGCACGACGATCGGCTTGTCGATCATCTTGCCGTCGAGCGAGACGACGCCCGATCCACGGGCCTCGGCCTCGCGGGCCGCCTCGATCACGCGGCGGGCCTTGCGGACCTCGTCCTCGGTCGGAGCGAAGGCCGCGTGCACGAGGGGTATCTGGTTGGGATTGACCACCGACTTGCCGTCGAAGCCCATCTGCTTGATGAGGCGGACCTCGCGGAGGAAGCCCTCCTGGTCGTTGATGTCGGTGAAGACGGTGTCGAGGGCCATGACGCCGGCCGCGCGGGCGGCGATCACGATGCGGCCGCGCGCCTCGAAGAGTTCGACGCCCTCGGGCGATCGGTTGGTCTTCATGCTCGTGACGAAGTCCTCGGCCGAGAGCGCTATGCCGATGAGGCGCGGGGAGGAGCGCGCGATCTCGTAGGCGTTGATGATGGCCAGCGGGCTCTCGAGGGCGGCCATGAGCCTCACCCGCCCTTCCGGGATGCCCGCGGCGCGCTCGGTGGCGGCGACGAGTGCCTCGAGGGTGCGCTCTCGGTCTTGGGCAGGCGGATCACCTCGATGCCGCCGCGGACCATCGCCTCGACGTCGGCCTCGAACCAGGGCGTGTCCAGCCCGTTGACGCGAACGACGAGCTCGATCCCGCCGTAGTCGATGGTGCGGAGCGCGGAGTAGACCAGGAGCCTGGCCGCGTCCTTCTCGCCGGGGGAGACCGCGTCCTCGAGGTCGAAGATTATGGAATCCGAGCCGTAGATGTGCGCGTCCTTGACCATCGCCGGGTTGTTGCCCGGCACGAAGAGCATTGAGCGCCTGAGTTTGGCTATCATTTTATGTACTCCCAGGGCAGGTTCGCCGAGGCGTCGCGGCCGGCGGCCCGGAGGCAGGCGGTCAGGACGCGGGCGCGGACGGTGCAGTCCAGGGCGCTGCGGTCGCGGATCGTGACGCGCGCGGATTCGACGCCGAGCTGGGCCAGGGCGGCGGCGGCCGTCTCCCTGACGCGGCCGGCGAAGCGCTTGTCGGCGCTCTCCACGACGATCACGAGCCTCTCGCCGGCGGAGGCGCCAGGATCGGCCGCCTCCACGGTAACCGAGGCGTCGCAGGACTCCAGCGTTCCGGCGGTCGCCGATTTGATTATCTCCATTCTATACCTCTCCTTGCGTTTCAATGCCTTCCGTCGGAGGCGGCCAGGCGCGCCAGCACGGGCGCGGCCTCCTCCGAGACGAGATAGTTCCAGGTGGTTTCGGGGACGATCGCGCGGACCTCCCCGATGCGCCCGCCGCGGATGAGGGCGCGCACGGTCGACGCGCTCACGGCCGCGCCGCTTCCGTCGGCGAGGCGGGGAATCTCGACCACCTCGACGCCGTAGGAGGGCAGCCACTCCTTCATGGCGCAGTTGTAGAGGGCCGTCACCTCGCTGTAGGGCTCCTCGCCGACGAAGCGCCGGGTCACGCCGAGGGCCGGGGCGATCCGCGAGCCGAATATGTCGACGTCGAGGCGCGCGTGGATGGCCGCCGCTTCGCCCGCCTTGTCCTTGAGGAAGTAGGTCGGAAAGGTCGCCCGCGACACGAGATAGTCCGATCCGGGGACGACGGCGAGGTTCGGGATTCCGGCCGTCCCCTCGCGCACGAGGCGCAGCCTCGTCGCGTAGGGGAAGGCGGAGGCCTCCTCCGAGACCACGAGGAGGAAGACGAGGGAGGACGCGGCGCAGGCTGTCCTCACGAGGTGGAGGTGGCCGAGGGTGAAAGGGTTGCAGTTCATGACGAGGGCGGAGGCGGCGCCAGCTTCCGAGGGGCCCTCGCCCGCCGCCTTCGCGGAAGCCGCGCGCCCGGCCCTTTCCACGGCGGCGAGGGCGCTCAAGTTGGCGCTCCAGCGGTCTATGCCATCGCCCTTTTCCAGGAGCATCGCCGAGCCGGGGGCCTGCCCAACCAGCCGATATCCCATCGCCTCGAAGACGGCGCGGTTGTTCGGCGAGGTGAAGACGAAGGGCTGGACGAAGCCCCGCCGGGCGGCCTCCGCCTCGAGCTCGGAGAGGATGCGCGCGGCGAGCCCCTCGCCCGCCAGGCCCTCGTCGACCGCGAGCCCCTTGACGATGCGCCCGCTCAAGGACCCTGCGCCGACGAGCCGCCCCCGGCGCAGGACGGCGACCGTGTAGTCGGGGTCACCCTCCCAGCCCAGCCCCCGCGAGGCGAGGAAGGCGATGAGTTGGGCGCGGTCCTCCGGAAGGAATGGAGGGTAAAT
>JAJTBU010000202.1 GCA_021286735.1 bacterium | reverse complement strand
GAGGGGTTCCTGCGGGAAGACGATCTCCCCTTCCCTGACGGAGAAGATGTCGCCCGAAAAGGCAAAATTCTCCAAGTACTCGAGGAACCCCTTCTCGAACATGTTCAGCGACGACAGGTAGGCTATGTCGTCGGCGCTGAAGCGAAAACCCTCGAGCGAGTCGAGGAGGGTGCCCAGGCCCGCGAAAACCGAGTAGCCGCCGGCGAAAGGCTGTCGCCTGAAGAAATAGTCGAAGGCGACGCGGTGTTCGAAGATGCCCCGCTTCCAATAGCCCTGGGCCATGGTGAGTTCGTAGAAATCGGTGAAAAGGGCGTTGCGCAATATCTCGTTCATCGGAGCACCTCGTTGAGGGAAAGGATTCGGCAGCCGGCGGCGGCCATGGCCGACAAGGCCCGCTCGGCGTCGCCGGGCGAAGCTTCCACGCCGCGCACCCCTTCCGCGACGATATCCACCCCGAAGCCGAGGGCGCGGGCATCGAGCGCCGTCGCCTTCACGCAGTAATCGGTGGCGAGCCCCGCGAGCACGACGGAGCCGACGCCGAGGGCGGCGAGCCAGCCGGCCAGCCCCGTGGGCGTCCTGCGGTCGTTTTCGATAAAGGCGGAATAGCTGTCCAGGTTGAGGTCCGTGCCCTTCCTGAGGATGAGCCTGGCGCGGTCCGTGTCGAGGAGGGGGTGGAAGCCGGCGCCCCTCGTGCCGGCGACGCAGTGGTCGGGCCAGAGCATCCGCGGCGGGTTTGAAGCCGCGTCGATCGAGTAAGGAGCGGCGCCGCGGGACGATGCGAACGAAACGTGGCCCGCGGGGTGCCAGTCCTGCGTGATCACCGATAACGGCATCTGGGCGAGGAGGCGGTTGGCGACGGGCACCACCTCGTCGCCGCGGGGAACGGCGAGGGCCCCGCCGGGGCAGAAGTCGTTCTGCACGTCGATGACGATCAGAGCTGAACGCATGAGCATACCTTCGTCTGGCTTGATACCATAGACTATACCAATATTCCGTCCATTCGGAAAGCGGCCTCCCGAAAAGGCCAGAGTCCCGCCCCCCGGCTGTCACAGGGGGAAGGCGCAGTCCAGGGAGAGCCGCGGAAGCTTCTCAGGAGGCCGCTCGAGGGCGTAGCCGCCCGGGGGGCTTTGCAGCCGCAGCTTGAGTTCCACGGCGCGCGGAATGACAAAGGACTGTGACAGCGCCCCGCCCAGCGCAAATCCCCAGGAGCCTTCGCCGCGGCGCGCGGAAAGCGAAAGCTTCGCCTCGCCCACGTCGACGGCGCGCCTCGGCTGGGGGCGCCAGGAGACGCTCCCCTCGCACCGCAGGGATCGAAGCGCAAAATCCTCCAGCTTCGCCTCGACGGCCGCGTATTCGTCGTCGTCCTCATCGCCCCATTCGCCCTCCTCTTCCTCGCCGCCCGAGGAAGACGCCGATGCCGCCGGCCTGGCGAACCTAGCCGACAAGGCTCCCGACACCGCGACTCCCCGGCCGCCGTGGTCGGGCAAGGCTAGCCGCAGCGCCATGAGGCCTTCCCTGGGACCATCCGAATCGGCCGAGCCGCGTGCCCGGAGCGAAAGCTTCCCATACGCAGCCTCGATCGAGAACGCCGCCATGTCTACCCTCCATTGCCATAAGAGCCGTTCGAGCGATGAGACTTCTTCTTTAGTGAGGTGGGCGCCGGCTCCATCCCCGAAGAGCGACGCGGCCACAGCTTCCAGGGCGAGCCGCCAGGGCCCGGCCGTCAAGCCCACTTTTGCGTCGGCGATGAAATCGCGCGAGGGCGGCTCGGCGAGCACCGCGCGGAAGCGGCCGCTCGCGGCGAAAAGCCCGAGGCTGGCGCTCGATGCGGCTCCGTTCGCGGCGAGGCGCAGCGAAAACGCGGCGGCGGGCTCAGCGAGCGAGCCCGCCGCGCAGGAGAGCCAAGCGTCGACCGCGAGGGGATTGCCGGCGTACCGCGCGGCGACCGCCGCCGAAAGGATAGAGGTGGCGGGCCGCCAGGCCGCGCCTCGGCGCCAGCCATCGCCGGAATCCCCGCCCGGCGCGGCGGCCAAGGCGATCCCCCCGTCCACGACGCAGCGGTCTCCGAGCGCCGCCCCGACCTCGGCGCCGCAAAACCGGAAACGCTCCGAAAGCTCGCTTGTCTCCCCGCCCGAGGCGTCCGCGAGCACCACGAAGCGCAGCCCCCGGACGGCGAGCCCGAAGACCGACAGCGCGCCGCCGCTTCCGGAGCCGCGCGCCCAAAGTTTCGCCGCCGCGACGGCCGGCCGCGATTCGGGCAGATTCCGCAGGGCGCGGCCTTCCGCAAATCGCCCGATGCCGACATAGGCCGCGCAGCCGCCGCTCTCGAACTCGGCGTAGGGCGACTCCGCCGCCATCTCCGGAAAGGCGAATTCAAATCCCGCGCCGGCCGACGCGGCGGCGCCCCTGACACCGAAGGAGATGCCCATCGCCGCTTCCCCGATCGAGATCGAGGCGGAGACGCCGCTACGCGGCCTATCGTCCGCCCAAGCGGCGGAGGCGAGGAGGATGAAAAACAGCGTTCGCGCCTTCACATGAAGGATACGCCCTTGCGCCGGCTGCGCGCTTCAGGAAGCGCCGGCAAAGCCCGGCCCGCGGGAAGGCCGATCGGCCCGGAATTCGCGAGATGGCAACTCTTGACGCGCGGATTGTTATATACTATTTTTGTAATATAGTTTTCGCACCCAAGGAGCGACCGATGTCCGTGACCCTCTATTCTACCCCAAGCTGCGTCTACTGCCGGATGGCGAAAGACTATTTCCGCCAGAGCGGCATCTCCTTCACCGAATACAACGTCGCCTCCGACCGGGCTAAGGCTGATGAGATGGTGCGAAAATCTGGTCAGATGGGCGTGCCCGTGATCGACATCAACGGCTCGGTGATCATCGGGTTCAACAAGCCCGAGATCGACAGGGCGCTGCGCCGCCACTGATCCAGCCCGCGCCATCTGCCCGAATCAGCGGAGTCGGCGCTTCCTCTGGCAAAAAGGCCCGCGAAGATTGCCTTTCGCGGGCTTTTTCCGTAGTATGGGGCAAGCCCAAATGACGCAGCCTTCGGGGCCGGGAGCCTTATCGTGAATCAGGATCAGATCAAAAAGACCTTGCTCGAGGTCGAGGAATGCGACGCGCCCTTCACCCTCGCCTTTTCAGGCAAGGCCAACAAGAAAGTGAACGGCCTCTACAAGCCGGAGACGGCCGAGATTGTCATCCACAACCGCAACTTCGATTCCGACAACCAGCTGCTCTATACCGCGCTCCACGAGTACGCCCATCACCTTCATCACGCCCGCAGCGCCGGCGTGCATCAGGCCCGCCCCCACAGCCAGGAGTTTTGGGCGATATTCCACGGCCTTGTCAGGAAGGCCCAGGAAAAAGGCTTCTACCAGAACATCTTCGAGACCGAGCCGGAATTCGTCGAATTGACGAAGACGATCAAGGAGAACTGCATAACCGCCAACGGCGAGATAATGCTGGAATTCGGCCGCCTCCTCGCCAAGGCGGCGGAACTCTGCCGCTATCATCGCGCGCGGTTCGAGGATTACATCGAGCGGGTGCTCGGCGTTCCGAAGGCGACGGCGGCCGCGGCCGTGGCAGCCCAGAGCATCGGCCTCGATCCCGGGATGGGCTGGGACAGCCTCCGCTACGTGGCGACCATCCACAACCCCGACGAGCGGAGCAAGGCCATCGAGGCCCTCTCCGTCGGGGCCAGCCCGACCTCCGTGAAAGGAATGCTCCGCGAGGCCGACCGCGAGGCGGAAGACCCCTCCGAGCGCCTCTTCAAGGAGAAGGCCCGCATCGAGAAGACGATCCGGAGCCTCTCCGAGCGCCTCGAGGAGATCGAGCAGAAGCTCTCGGAGCTGTAGGCGGCTTCAAGCCGCAGGCGCGCCGGGCGGCAAATGGGCTCCGCGCGCCAAGGCCATCCTTGACAGGCCGCCCGCCTCTCCGGACAATGCTGGCCAGAGGATCCCCTTGAGACAATTCGACGCGACCGTCACGGTCAACCGCGACATATCCCCTTCCTGGAAGGTCCTGGGCTTTTCCTGGCCCGGCGACCTGCCGCCGCCCCAGCCGGGGCAGTTCTTCACCTTCCGCCCCGCCGCCATCGAGGCAGGCGATTCCGGACTATTGAGGCGTCCGCTCGCCTTCGCGGCCTACGCATCCGGCGAGGCCTTCGCCCTCTACCAGGTCCGCGGCGCGGGGACCAGGGCTCTGGCGGCGGCGCGGGAAGGATCAAGCCTGGACATAATCGGCGCCTTGGGCAACGTTTTTCCCGCCCCGGCCGGGGCCGAGCGGCCCGTCCTGCTCGGCGGTGGAATCGGCATCGGCCCCCTCCTCTTCCTCCACGCGGCGCTGCGTGGGGGCGCCGTGGAAAGGGCCGCTCCCCTCCTCGCCCTCGGTTTCCGCTCGGCCTCCTTCGTGCCCGACTTCAGCGCCGCGCTGCGCGCGGGCGGCGGACCGGGGAACTCGCCTTCGCCGGGGCACGCGGGCCTCAGGCGTCTCGCCGAGAGTCTCGCCGAGGCGACCATCGCGACCGACGACGGTTCTCGCGGATACAGGGGAACCGTGCTCCAGGCGGCCGACGCTGCGACGGCAGCCGAACCGAAAGCCGCCGCCGCCGCTCGCCCGCACTGGTACGCCTGCGGCCCCGGGCCGATGCTCTCCGCGATAGCCGACGCGGCGAAAGCCCGCCGGATCGCCGCGCATGTCTCCGTCGAGCAATGGATGGCCTGCGGGGTCGGCGCCTGCCATGGCTGCGTCCTGCCCGCGGCCGGCGGCGGCTATGTCCGCGCCTGCGCCGACGGCCCCGTCTTCCCCTCGGAAGCCCTCTCGTGGAAGGAGTGAGCATGGACATCGACTTGAGCGTGCGGATCGGGAACCTCGTCATGCCCAACCCCGTGGGCGTCGCCTCGGGCACCTTCGGCTACGGCGAGGAATACCGCGACCTCATCGACATCGACAGGCTCGGCGCCCTCTACGCG